>JAEZZU010000232.1 GCA_023418355.1 Pseudomonadota bacterium
GACAAAAAGCGGAATTTTTTGCGCCAAGCTGGTCAGAATTAGCTCTGTTACAAATTGGACAAGGGGGAATATCCATGCCCACAACCACAAACCGTACCGACAAGATCCTCGTCGTTGATGATGATGCTCGCATCCGCGACCTGCTGCGCCGCTACCTGACGCAAGAAGGCTTTGAAGTCATGATTGCAGAAGACGGCAAGGCCCTCAACCGCATTTTGCTGCGCGAGACGGTGGACCTCATCGTGCTGGACCTGATGATGCCCGGTGAGGACGGCCTGTCCATCTGCCGCCGCCTGCGCTCGGCCAACGACCGCACGCCCATCATCATGCTCACCGCCAAGGGCGAAGATGTGGACCGCATCGTGGGTCTGGAAGTCGGCGCTGACGACTACCTGGGCAAGCCCTTCAACCCACGTGAGCTGCTGGCACGTATCCATGCCGTGCTGCGCCGCCGCCCCCCTGTGGAAGCACCTGGCGCTCCCTCAGGCGACAACGAAGTGGTCAGCTTTGGCCCCTTCACTTTCGATCTGGGCACCCGCGTGCTGCAAAAGAACGGCGAAGAGCTGCCTCTGACCACGGGCGAATTTGCCATGCTCAAGGCTCTGGTACGCCACCCCCGCCAGCCACTGTCGCGCGAAAAGCTGGCCATGCTGGCCCGTGGCCGCGAATTTGAGCCTTTTGACCGCAGCCTGGACGTACAGGTTTCGCGCCTGCGCAAGCTGATCGAGGAAGACGCTGCAGCGCCCCGCTACATCCAGACAGTCTGGGGCGTAGGCTACGTGTTCGTCCCAGACGGCACCAACTAACCTTCTGGTTTTGTTCTCTACCAAGGCGCCTCGTGCGCCCTCTGCCCCTTTCTCCCGTCTCTTTATGTTTGCTGAAAGCACACCAACCAGTGACAGCAGTGACGCCAGTGACGCACCGGAAAAGTCCAGCAAACACGCTCGCGTGGGCCTGAACCTCTTCTGGCGCACGTTCTTTCTGCTTGCACTGCTGCTGCTGGGCAGCATTCTGGCCTGGCTGCAGACCCTGCGCGCGCTGGAGTTCGACCCGCGCACGCTGCAGACAGCGCAGCAGATCGCCTCTCTGGTGAACCTGAGCCGTGCCGCGCTGCAGCACTCGGACGCCATCGCCAGAGTCTCGCTGATCAAGACCATGGCCGATCAGGAAGGCGTGCTCATCCGTCCTCGTGAGCCTTCCGACACTTTTGATGAGCTGCCCCCCACACAGCTGAACCTGCGCCTGGATGAGCTGCTCTCTTCGCGACTGGGTGAAGACACCATCCTGGCGCGCAGCGTCAATGGCGAACCCGGCCTGTGGGTGAGCTTTACCATCGACAACGATGCCAACTGGCTGCTGCTTGACCAGTCACGCTTTACCACCGCCAGCAGCCGCACCTGGCTGATCTGGCTGAGCACGGCTGGCATCCTGTCGCTGGCCGGCGCTGCCGTGATTGCCCGCCTGATCAACCGCCCCCTCAAACAGCTGAGCTACGCGGCCAACCGTGTGCGTGATGGCGACTTTGCGGCCAGCCACCTCGATGAAGAAGCCGTGACCAGCGAGATTCGCGAGGTCAACATCGGCTTTAACCGCATGGCACAAAAACTCGCCCAGCTGGAGCAGGAGCGCGCCGTGATGCTGGCTGGCATCTCGCACGACCTGCGCACGCCGCTGGCACGTCTGCGGCTGGAAACCGAAATGAGCGTGCAGGACGAAATCGCCCGCCAGCACATGGTGGCCGACATCGTGCAGCTGGACGCGACCATCGACAAATTCCTCGACTACGCACGCCCTGACTTTGTTTCGCTCACGGTGGTGAACCTGCATGCCGTGGTGTCGTCCTGCGTCTACGCCGTGCAGAACCACCGCGAGCTGCAGATCAGCATGTCGATTCCGGATGACATCTACGTCATGGCTGACGAAATCGAGCTGGCACGCGTGATCTCCAACCTGCTGGAAAACGCACGCCGCTACGGCAAGACCGTGGACACGGAAACCACCTATGTGGACATCACGCTCAAGACCCGTGAAAACTGGGTGCTGATGCGCATCCGCGACCACGGCGCCGGTGTGCCGCCCGACCAGCTGGCACGCCTGACACAGCCCTTCTTCCGCGGTGACTCGGCACGCACGGCAGCCGCTGGTGCGGGTCTGGGCCTGTCCATCGTGGACCGCACCGTGCAGCGCATGGGCGGCATCTTCACCATCACCAATGCCAACGGTGGCGGCATTGCCGCCAACATCCAGCTGCAGCGTGTGACCGATGTGCCCTCCGGCCAGGACCCCAAGCACCGCCTGCAGCGCCCCCAGGTCAAGCGCCACCTGCCGCCCGGCAACACCATCTGAGCGGCACGCTCACCCAGCAAAAAGCCCTGCATGCCATCTGGCACACAGGGCTTTTTTATGCATAAAAAGTGCCTCCAAGGCTTATGCAGCAAGCGCTGACAGCTATCTTTTCAGGCTTTGTAGATCAGCGCCACGGCATTGGCCTCCATGGCTTTGAGCTCACCCACAGGCCCCATCTTCTCTGCCGTCTTGGCCTTGACGTTGACCTGCTCCACACTGATCCCCAGCGCCTCAGCAATGCGCTGCTGCATGGCGGGAATGTATGGTGCCAGCTTGGGCTTCTGGGCAATCACAGTGCTGTCGATGTTGCCAAACTCCCAGCCTTTTTCACGCACGCGGCGCGCGGCTTCCTGCAACAGCACGAACGAGTCTGCCCCCTTGAACTCCACGGCCGTGTCCGGAAAGTGGCGGCCAATATCGCCCAGCCCGGCTGCACCGAGGATGGCGTCTGTGATGGCGTGCAGCAGCACGTCGGCATCAGAGTGACCCAGCAGGCCCTTGTCGTGGGGGATCTCCACGCCACCGATGATCAGCTTGCGGCCTTCCACCAGGGCATGCACGTCCCAGCCTTCACCAATACGAAAATTCATAGCTATTTGCGCAGTACCCTTGCGGGTTTGCGGCCAATTTGATTATTAATTCGATACAACCTGCTCCGCCACCTGCCTGCGCTGCTGCAGCACGGCTTCGGCCAATGCAAAGTCATCGGGATAGGTCACCTTGAAGTTCTGCGCGCCGCCGGGCACCAGCCGGGGGCGGTGGCCCATGGCTTCCATGGCACTGGCTTCGTCCGTCGCTGCGGCCCCCATGTGTTCCAGCGCCTGCAGCAGCACGCCGATGCGGAACATCTGCGGCGTCTGCGCCAGCCATTTGTCACTGCGGTCCACGGTGGCGGCCACGCGTGCACAGCCGTCTTCGGTGATGGCGGCCTTGAGTGTGTCGGGCAGCTTGTGTGCCAGCAGCCCGCCCACGCTGTCACTCTGGCAGGCGTCGATCAGCTGGTCAATCTGTGCGGCGGTGATGAGGCAACGTGCGGCATCGTGTACCAGCACCCAGTCATCTGCTGCGGCACCGCGCGCTAGCAGCACCTTGAGGCCGCCCATCACTGTATCCGCACGGGTCGCCCCGCCACACGGCACATGGAACCATGAGGCACTGGGGTAGCTGTCCAGAAAATGATCGTTCGGCGCCACGGCCACCAGTGTTCCTGCCAGGCGCTGCACACCAGCAAACGCGGCCAGGGTATGCAGCACCAGCGGCTGTCCGGCAACGGGGTGGTACTGTTTGGGCAGATCGGGGGTGGGTGCCCCCGCAGGAATGGCGCGTGCACCGACACCGGCACACGGAATCAGGCCCCAGAAACGCCCCTGCGCGGACCATGGCACATTGGCGGCGGCTAGCAAGTCAGTCATGCGCCGCATTCTAAAATCGACGG
>JAEZZU010000247.1 GCA_023418355.1 Pseudomonadota bacterium
AAACACATGAACTGCATATGGAAGTCTATATGTCATCCCAAACTTCGGATGGCTTAATGCATAAAACACCGCCAAAACGCACGACTATGTCTTCTCGCCCCATCCGATTTCTGCGTCGCGGCCAGCCAGTGACGCTGCACAACATTCCCCCTGACCGCACCCTGCTGGAGGTGCTGCGCGAAGATCTGCGCTGCACCGGCACCAAGGAAGGCTGCGGTGAAGGCGACTGCGGCGCCTGCACCGTGGTGCTGGGTGAACGCGTGAGCGACAGCCACGGCCAGCCCCAGCTGCAATACAAGGCCATCAACAGCTGCATCCGCCTGGCCCACTCCATCGACGGCATGGCACTGTGGACGGTGGAGGATCTGAGCCAGGACCCTGACATCCTGCGCCCCGCAGGCAAGCAGCTGCACCCTGTGCAGGAGGCACTGGTGCAGTGCCATGGCACGCAGTGCGGCTTCTGCACCCCCGGCTTTGTGATGAGCATGTTCGGCATCTACCAGAACCATGACCGCGGCAGCCAGCTGGACCGCACCGGCATGCAGGAGGCGCTGTCCGGCAATCTGTGCCGCTGCACGGGCTACCGCCCGATTCTGGACGCTGCCCAGCAGATGGCCACGCTGCCACCCGCCACAGTGAATGCGCCTGCGGTTCTACAGAAACTGGAGCAGCTAGCGCACGAAAACAGTGCATTTGACGCACAAAACTATTACAAATGCCCATCCAGTGTGCGCGAGCTGCTACAAATTCGTGCAGATCACCCGGAGGCACAGGTCGTAGCAGGCTGCACGGATGTAGGCCTGTGGGTTACCAAGCACCACAGACGCTTTGACATGGTGCTCGATGTCACGGGTGCCAAAGAACTCAAGCACATCGAACAGGTGGACGGCCAGCTGCGCATAGGCGCCGCAGTGACGCTGGAAGACGCCTTTGCCGCACTCAAGGCGCAATGGCCTCAGCTGCACAAGTTCGCCGCCCGCTTTGCCGGCCTGCTGGTGCGCAACAGCGGCACGCTGGGTGGCAATGTGGCCAATGGCTCACCCATTGGCGACTCCATGCCCTTGCTGATTGCCCTGAACGCTCAGGTGGTGCTGGCCAGCGTGCGCGGTGAGCGCAGCCTGCCTTTGGAACAGCTGTACACCGGCTACCGCCAGAACGTGATGGCCAAGGACGAACTGGTCACACGCATCGACATTCCCCTGCCCCAGCCGGGCAGCGCCACGCAGCACCTGCGCGCCTACAAGATCAGCAAGCGCCAGGACGATGACATCTCGGCCGTGTGCCTGGTGCTGAATGTGCAAGTGCAGGACGGCATCGTCACTGCCGCCAGCATTGGTGCAGGCGGTGTGGCCGCGACCCCGGTCCGCGCCACGCAGACCGAGGCTGCGCTGCTCGGCCAGCCCTGGAATGCAGCCACCGTGCAAGCTGCAGCAGCGGCTTTGCAAGCCGAGTTCAGCCCTATCTCTGATATGCGCGCCAGCAGCGATTACCGCAAACATGTACTCGGCAGCCTGATGCAGCGCTTCTGGCTGGAGAGCCAAGGCAAATCCGGCGTGACTTTGGAAGATATTCGCGTGGAGGTGCAGGCATGAACGCAGCCATTGCTCCAGTAGCGGCCACCGGTGTGGTGGGCCAATCCCATATCCACGAAAGCGCGCATGCGCAGGTCTTGGGCGCAGCCCCCTATCTGGACGACCTGCCCGAGCTGCAGGGCACGCTCTACGCCGCGCCCATTCTTTCGACCGTCGCCCACGGCACGCTGCATGGCGTGAATACCACCGAGGCGCTCGCCATGCCCGGCGTGCGCGGTGTGGTGCTGGCGCAGGACATTCCGGGTGACCCCATTCTTGCCGCCTTTGGCCATGACGAGCCCATCTTCGCGCTCGACAAGGTCTGGCACGTGGGCCAGGTGATTGGTCTGGTCGTGGCCGACAGCGTAATGAGCGCCCGCCGCGCGGCACGCAAGGTGCAGCTGGACATCACACCGCTGCCAGCCATCCTCGACACCAAGACCGCGATTGCGCAGCAAAGCTTTGTGCTGCCGCCCGTGCATGTCAAACGTGGCGATGCCGACGCAGGGCTGGCCCGCGCTGCGCACCGCCTGCAGGGCAGCATGGAAGTGGGCGGCCAGGAGCACTTCTACCTCGAAGGCCAGATTGCCTATGTGATTCCAGCCGAGCAGAACCAGTGGATCGTGCACTCCAGCACCCAGCACCCCGGCGAGGTGCAGGAATGGGTGGCCCATGCCTTGGGCATTGGCGCGCACGCGGTGACGGTGCAGTGCCGCCGCATGGGCGGTGGCTTTGGTGGCAAGGAAACCCAGGCCGGGCATCTGGCAGTGTGGTCGGCGCTGGCTGCGCGCAAGTTTGGCTGCCCCATCAAGCTGCGCCTGGACCGGGACGATGACTTCATGGTCACCGGCAAGCGCCACCCGTTTGATTACCAATGGGACGTGGGCTTTGACGAGCAAGGTGTCATCACCGGCCTGAAGCTGGAGATGGCGGCGCACTGCGGCTTTAGCGCAGACCTGTCCGGCCCTGTGGCGGACCGCGCGATCTTCCATGCGGACAATGCCTATTTCCTGTCTGACGTCAGCATCACCTCCTACCGCTGCAAGCTCAACACGCAAAGCCACACGGCTTTCCGCGGCTTTGGTGGCCCGCAGGGTGTGATCGTGATCGAAACCATCATGGGCGACATTGCGCGCACGCTGGGCATTGACCCACTGGAAGTGCGCCGCCGCAATTACTACGCAGAAGACGCGGCATCTCCGCAAGCCGTGACGCACTACCAGATGCGCGTGGAAGACAATCTGCTGCGCCCCATGACGCAGAAACTGGAGCAGTCTGCGCAGTACCAGCAACGCCTGCAGGCCATTTTGGCCTGGAATGCACAGAACGACGTGATCCAGCGCGGCATTGCGCTCACACCGGTAAAGTTCGGCATCAGCTTCACGGCCACGCTGTTCAACCAGGCGGGAGCACTGGTGCATGTCTACACCGATGGCTCCGTGCAAGTAAACCATGGCGGCACCGAAATGGGCCAGGGCCTGAACACCAAGGTGGCGCAGGTGGTGGCCGATGAACTGGGTGTGCCGCTGCACAAAGTGCAGGTCACGGCCAGCGACACCAGCAAGGTACCCAATGCCAGTGCCACGGCGGCGAGCAGCGGCACCGACCTGAACGGCCGCGCTGCCCAGTACGCAGCACGCACCGTTCGCGAAAACCTCGCGGCCTTTGTCGCGGGGCTGGACGGCTGCGGCGCAGGGGCGGTGAGCTTTTCGGGCGGCAAAATCCATACCCCCAAGGGTTCGCGCGACTTCAACGCCGTGGTCAAGGAAGCCTATGCCAACCGCATCCAGCTGTGGAGCGACGGTTTCTACCGCACGCCCAAGATCCACTACGACAAGACCACGCTCACCGGCCGCCCCTTCTATTACTTCGCCTATGGCATGGCCTGCACGGAAGTCGCTATCGACACCCTCACGGGCGAAGCCAAGGTGCTGGCCGTGGATGTGCTGTATGACGCGGGCAAGAGCATCAACCCGGCGATTGATATCGGCCAGGTCGAAGGCGGCTTTGTGCAGGGCATGGGCTGGCTGACCACCGAGCAGCTGGTCTGGAACGACAAGGGCGTGCTGACCACGCACGCACCCAGCACCTACAAGATTCCGGCCACGGGCGATATTCCCGAACACTTCAAGGTGGAGCTGTATCAGGTACCCAACTTTGAAGACAACGTGGGCGGCAGCAAGGCCGTGGGTGAGCCGCCCTTCATGCTGGCCATCAGCGTGTACGAGGCACTGCGCCACGCCATCGGCTGCGCGCGCGACAAGCAGGGCAAGCACGGCGTGGTGCAGCTGCAGGCCCCTGCCACGGCCGAGCACATTCTGCAGGCGCTGCAGCGCTAGGGCGTGTTCACGTAAACATTGGGTTCGCGCAGCCACGGCAAGGCCGTCAATGCGCGACGCACGGCGCAGCGCGGGTGCGTACCCGCGCCAGGCGGGCAACACTGCAGGGGCGGCCTTGTCGTGGCTGCCCCTGATATTGAAATCACCAATGGGGTTGAAGGCTTGGGGCGGTCTGCGTTGTTGCGGCGGCTGGCAAGGCGCTCGGCA
>JAEZZU010000197.1 GCA_023418355.1 Pseudomonadota bacterium
TATGAAAGCAATCAATTTTATCATTGGGCTATTGTTTATGAAGAAAATAAACAAGTCATAGGTTCTATATCTGTATCATCAATTAATAATTATTTAAAAACATGTAATGTTGGGTATACTTTAGGTAAAAGTTATTGGAATATGGGTATAGCAACAGAGGCTTTAAAATGTGTCATAAATTTTATGATTAATACTATTGGAATGGAAAGAATTTATGCATATCATGATATAAATAATGTTGCTTCCGGAAGAGTTATGCAAAAATGTGGAATGGAATTTATTAAAAGAAAGACAAAAATATTTTTAAATAGCAATAAGCATTTTATTGAATGTGATTACTATTGTTTTAAATCAAGCTAGGTATATATATGACAATATATCTATAATTAAAAAATAGTTGATTTTAACTATGAATGTGATATAATATAATGGTTATTTATAAATAATATTAAAAATTAAACAATATTATTGTATAAAATGGAAAAGCAACAAATTTGACTATTATTCATAGTATAAGAATATATGGAGGAAAAAATGAGCGCAAGTATTATTAAAAAGGAAAAAAATATCGTATCAGTTGAGTTTACAGTATCAAGAGAAGCTTTTGATAAAGCTATTGATAAAGCATATCTAAAATTAAGAAACAGCATAACTATTCAAGGATTTAGAAAAGGTAAAGCACCAAAACACATGATTGAAATGAAATATGGTAAAAATGTGTTTTATGATGATGCTATGGATATAGTATTGTATGATACATATCCAGAAGTAATAAAAGAGTTAAATTTAGATCCTATAAATAGACCTCAAATTGATGTAAAAGAGATTGAAGATGGTAAAGACTTAGTGTTTACAGCTAATATTGAAGTTATGCCTGAGGTTGAGTTAGGACAGTATAAAGGTATAGAAATTGAAAAAGTTGAGTATAATGTAACTGATGAAGATGTAGATAATGAAATTAAAAAACTTCAAGATCAAAATTCAAGAATGATTGAAGTAACTGATAGAGCTGTTAAAGATGGTGATACTTTAACTATTGACTACGCTGGATTTACTGGAGATGTTCAATTTGAAGGTGGTACAGCACAAAATCAAACATTAGTTATAGGTTCAAAAACTTTTATACCAGGTTTTGAAGAGCAACTTATTGGAAAAAATATTGGTGAAGAAGTTGAAGTTAATGTAACTTTCCCAGAAGAGTATCATTCAGAAGATTTAAAAGGAAAGGATGCAACTTTTAAAGTAACTATTCACGAAATAAAAGAAAAAGAATTACCAGCTCTTGATGATGAGTTCGCAAAAGATGTAAGTGAATTTGACACATTAGAAGAATTAAAGGCTAATACTAGAAAAACTTTAGAGGAAAAAGCTAAAGAAAGAGAAAAAATTGAAAATAGTAATAAAGCAATTGATAAAATAGTAAATGATTCTAATGTTGAGGTTCCAGAAGTTTTAGTAGAAAGAGAAATTGATTATCAAGCTAAAAACTATGAGCAACAATTCCGTATGCAAGGTTTTGCTGGAAAAGAAGTTGAAGGATTAATTGCTAACTTAGTTAATCAATATAAAGAAAATTATAAAGATCAAGCTGTGTTCAATGTTAAAACTGACATGGTTATGAATGCTATAATAGAAAAAGAAAATGTAACTGTTACTGATGAAGAGATAACAGAAGAATTAAAGAAATTAGCAGAAGCTTACAAGATTGAAGAAGATAAATTTGAAGGCTTTAAGGAAAGTATGTTAAGCTCAAGCAAACAATATATTGAAGAAAGCATACAAAAGAGAAAAGTTGTAGATTTAATTGTTGAAGAAACAAAATTTATCTAAGAATGCTTAATAAAAATGAGTAAAGGAGTATTGTAATATGGCTTTAGTACCTTATGTAGTCGAACAAACAGGAAAAGGAGAAAGATCATATGATATTTTCTCTAGATTGTTAAAAGATAGAATTATCATCTTAGGAGATGAGATAAATGATGTTACTGCAGGTTTGGTAGTTGCACAGCTTATATTTTTAGAAGCCGAGGATCCAGATAAGGATATACAACTATACATAAATAGTCCAGGTGGCTCTATATCAGCTGGTATGGCTATTTATGATACTATGCAGTACGTTAAGCCAGATGTTTCAACAATATGTATAGGAATGGCAGCAAGTATGGGCTCTTTCTTATTATCTTCAGGTGCAAAGGGTAAGAGATTTGCATTACCTAACTCTGAAATAATGATTCACCAACCATTAGGTGGAATGCAAGGCCAAGCAACTGATATGAAAATACATGTTGATAGAATTTTAAGAATTAAAGAAAATTTATATAAAATTATGAGTAGTAATACAGGCCAACCATATGAAAAAATAACTAAAGACTGTGAAAGAGAT
Source organism: Pseudomonadota bacterium (assembly GCA_023418355.1). Classification (GTDB taxonomy): domain Bacteria; phylum Pseudomonadota; class Gammaproteobacteria; order Burkholderiales; family Burkholderiaceae_C; genus Comamonas. The sequence continues at coordinate 2,384 of JAEZZU010000197.1, forward strand.
AATTTCATGTCAGCTGAAGAAGCTAAAGCATATGGCTTAATTGACGACATAATTGTGAAAAAATAATTAGGAGTGTTTGAATGAGCAAAAATATTGATAAACAAGTAAAGTGCTCTTTTTGTGGTAAAACTCAGGAACAAGTTAGAAGACTTGTTGCTGGACCTAATGTTTATATTTGTGATGAATGTATTGAATTATGTAATGAGATAGTTGAAGATGAAATGGAATGCTTTAAGGAGCCTGAATTTGTTGAACTTTCTAAACCTATGGAAATGAAGGAAAAGTTAGATCAATATGTTATAAAGCAAGATAAAGCAAAAAAAGCTTTAGCAGTTTCAGTATATAATCATTATAAAAGAATAAATAAACTAGTTAATGAAGAAGATGTAGAGCTTCAAAAGAGTAATAT
>JAEZZU010000242.1 GCA_023418355.1 Pseudomonadota bacterium
CCTGTGCCCGCTGAGCGAAATCAACTGCCTGATTACCGACGGCGGGCTCAGCGAGTCGACGCGGGTCTACTATGAAAAACACATCCCGCGGCTGTGCATCGCGCAAGCGTAGGATGCGCCCCATCTCTTTCCCTCAATGGCGGACGTTTCGGATGTCCTGGGGGTGTATAAGCCGGTATGCCTTTCTATTGCCGGACATCCGGTGAAGAGGGATGTCACTGCGCAAGTTGAAAGAGAGGGTACAGGCGGCGCATGTACAGGATTATGATTTCTTGCCTTTCATTCGTTTTTTGCAAGTTTCGCTTGACAAGCGCCGACGCATGTCCATAAACTTCTTGATGGAACAGTCTGACGGATGGCGGGGCGTAATGCATGTACAAAGTGATGCTTGTGGACGATGAAAAACGTGTGCGCAATGGGCTGCGCAGGCATTTTGCGTGGGGCGAGTACGGCATTTCGGTGGAAGGCGAGGCTGCCAACGGGCTGGAGGCTTGGAACTGGCTGCAGGATCACTCTGTAGACATGATCATTACGGATGTCCGTATGCCGCAGATGGACGGGATCGAGCTTGCCAGAAAGCTCAAGGAAAAGGATCCGTCCGTCAAGGTGATTTTTGTCAGCGGGTACGACGACCTGGACTATCTGAAGAGCGCGCTCAAGGTGGACGCGGTCGATTACATCCTCAAATCCATCGATCTGGACCAACTGGGCGAAACAGTCCGGCGGGTCACCGACATGCTGGACCGGGACCGGGCACAGAAGGCGGCGCTTTCCGATCTCGAGGATCGGCTGACGAACAGCTTTCCCCTGCTCCAGGAAAAGCTGCTGATGCGCCTGATCCGGGACGAGGCGGAAGACGCGGAAGCGCTTGAAGCGCTCGTGCGCTATCTGAACCTGAACCTTTCACTGGACGCGCCGCACGCGGTGCTGGTGTTGCACATCGACAATTTCTACACGTTATACGCGCAGAAAAGCGAACATGAGCGCCAACTTTTGTCCATCGCGGTGAAGGATCTGGTGGACGGGATGATCGGCGCAAGCGCGCGGGGAACGGTGTTTGAAAGCGAGCGAGGAGAGTATACCATCATTCTGCCCGGCGTGGATTCCGAGTCCTCAAAGGAGCAGCTTTGCGCGCTGTCTGAGCGCCTGCTTGCGCATCTGGAGGAGCAGCTGAAGATCAAAGCCCGCGTCGGCATCGGGCGGAGCGTCCAAGGCTATTTGAATCTGCGGGAGGGATACCTGAGCGCCGACCGCGCCGTCAATATGGGCGTGGCGGATGCGCATAACGAGGCCGTCCTTCTGGACGATGCGGTAGAACCGGACGCGCAGCACGGGCTGGAGCGGCTGGAGAAGCGAGCGCTGATCGCGCTTCAGGCGCAGCGCGCGGACTTTATCGACATGCTGTGCAACGAGGTCGGTGCCATCGCCGATCCGGACAAAAGGCGAACCACGCTTTTCTACCTGCTGATGGCGCTCAGCCGCTTTGCCCACCAGAACCAGATTGATACGGAACAGGCGAATTATCGGAAGCTGCGCGATGCGTGCGAACAGTTTTTCTGCTGCAGGGACGATGCGGAAATGCTGCGGCTGGTGTTTTCCGGCTACCACCAGATGATGGACCGGCTGGCAAGACGACGCGGCGGGCAGAACGATTTCGTCGTCGCCAGGATCAAAGACGTGATCGTGCAAAAGTACGCCGGGGATATCACCGTCGCCGAGATCGCCCAAGCGGTCTTCCTGACGCCAACCTACGTCTGTCAGATCTTCAAGCGCGAGACCGGCATGACCATCAACGAATATCTGACGGAGTTCAGGATGGAGAAGGCCAAAGAAATGCTGGCGGATGTGAGCTTCAAGCAGTACGACGTGTGCTTTGCGGTGGGGTACGCCTCGCCCAGTTACTTCACGAGGCTCTTTAAAAAGCACACAGGCCTGACGCCCAACGAATACAGGGATCGCGTGATCCGGTAAGGGGGCGGCTCCACTATGTTCAAATCCATCGCGAACCGCCTGGGCGTCATTGGCAACCGCACAAGCATTCGCAAGCGCTGGTTCGTGCTGTTCGTGCTCTTTGTCGTGATTCCGATGATCGCCATCGTGTCGCTGTTTATCCGCTATCTGACTACGCAGACGGAGAAGGACGCGGCACAGTACGCGTCCCGCTCGCTGGCACAGCTCAAAAACAACCTGTACTACCGCTTGGACAGCGTGTCCACCATGGCCAGCGGCGTCATGCTCAATCTGTATGACACGCTAACACGCAGCGAAAGCGGCACGCAGAGCCAGCAATACGACGACTTCCGGGCGATGAACAACATGTTCAACAGCTACATCGGCCAGAGCATGATCGATCAGCTGCGGCTGTACGTGCCGGACGACAGGATGTACGCATCCCAGAAGGACCGGTTTTTCCCACTGTCGATGCTGGAAAACGCCGATGAGCTCAGAAGCTACTTCACGGTCTCCCGCAGCATCCTGTGGCTTGACACCTATAAGCGCACGCGCTATTATGCGCCCAGGAGCGACCTCATGGTGTCCTGTGTTTCGGCGCTCATGTCACCCAACGACTTCAGCCGCTTCGCGGGCGTATTGTACGTAGACATTCCGGAGGAAGACCTGTGCCAGTTGATGCAGATCGGCGAAGCCAACGACACCATCTATCTGATGAACGCAAACGGCGTAGTCTTGTCGCACAAGGACAAGTCTCTGATCGGTCGCGTCATCATGCCGGAAAAAGACCTTGACGTTGTCACAAGTGGGACGAGTGGCGTTCTGACTTCCGGTTATGATGGAAAGCGCAGCCTGCTGATTTACGACCGGCTGGAATTCCCGGACTGGTATCTCGTCTTCTACATCCCGCGCGAATACGCGCTCTCCTGGGGCTCCACGTCCCTGGCCACGCGGAGCACGGCGGCTTTCATCGGCGTGATGGTTTTGATGGCGCTCGGGTTTTTACTGATGTTCTCCTACGTCCTGGATGCCACGATCTCCCGCATGAACCGCACAATCCTCAAGCTGGAGGAGGAGGGCCTGGGCGGCCTGTCCAGCAGGCTTGAACAGTACAGCGAGGGCACGTCGACCCTCTGGGGCCTTGAGAACAACGTAGAATTCATGATTTCCGGCATCAAAAGCCTGCTGGAGGAGACGTACGCCGCGCAGGTGAGCGTGCGCAACGCGCAGCTCAAGGCGCTGCAGGCGCAGATCAACCCGCATTTTCTCTAC
>JAEZZU010000256.1 GCA_023418355.1 Pseudomonadota bacterium
CAGCTCGAGCGCCGACATTGCGCTCGGTGCTCCACCCCGCTTTTTTCGCCCGGCCCTGTGCTTGGCAGCCCTGCTTTCAAGGTTCCCCCATGTCTGACCAAAAATCGAACAAGCCCGAAGCGTCCGCCTATCGTGCCACGCTGAACATGCCCGATACCCCTTTCCCCATGCGCGGCGATCTGCCCAAGCGCGAGCCCAACTGGGCCAAGGAATGGGACGAGCAAGGGGTCTACAAGCAACTGCGTGATGCCCGTCGCGGTGCGCCCAAGTTCATCCTGCACGACGGCCCTCCCTACGCCAACGGCAAGATCCACATTGGCCACGCCGTGAACAAGGTGCTCAAGGACATGATCGTCAAGAGCCGCCAGCTCGAAGGCTACGACGCGCTGTACGCACCCGGCTGGGACTGCCACGGTCTGCCCATCGAGAACGCGATTGAAAAGCTGCATGGCCGCAACCTGCCCCGCGACGAAATGCAGGCCAAGAGCCGCGCGTTCGCGACCGAGCAGATCGCGCAGCAGATGGTGGACTTCAAGCGCCTGGGTGTGCTGGGTGACTGGGACCACCCCTACAAGACCATGAACTACGCCAACGAAGCCAATGAGCTGCGTGCGTTGAAGAAGGTCATGGAGCGCGGCTTTGTCTACCGTGGTCTGAAGCCCGTGTACTGGTGCTTTGACTGCGCCTCGTCGCTGGCTGAATTTGAAATCGAATACGCGGACAAGCAGTCGCAGACGCTGGACGTGATGTTCCCCGCCGCCGACCCTGCCAAGCTGGCTGCCGCCTTTGGTCTGCCCAAGCTGGACAAGGACGCGTTCGTGGTGATCTGGACCACCACCGCGTGGACCATTCCTGCCAACCAGGCCCTGAACGTCAACCCCGATCTGGAATACAGCCTGGTCGACACCGAGCGCGGCCTGCTGATCGTCGCTTCTGCGCTGGTCGAAAAGTGCCTGGCACGCTGGAAGATCGAAGGCACCGTGCTTGCCACCGCCAAGGGCGAAAAGCTGGACCACATGCCCTTCAAGCACCCGCTAGCCCATGTGGACAAGGGCTTTGACCGCATCTCGCCCGTGTACCTGGCCGAATACGCCACCGCCGAAGACGGTACCGGTATCGTGCACTCGGCCCCTGCCTATGGTGTGGACGACTTCAACTCCTGCGTGGCCAACGGCATGGAGTACAAGGACATTCTGAACCCCGTCACCGGCAACGGCGTGTATGCGGCTGACCTGCCCATGTTCGGTGGTCAGCACATCTGGAAGGCTGTGCCCGTGATTCTGGACGCCCTGAAGGTGGCTGGCCGCCTGATGGACACCACAGGCCTGACCCACAGCTACCCCCACTGCTGGCGCCACAAGACGCCCGTCATCTACCGAGCGGCCGCCCAGTGGTTCATCCGCATGGACGAAGGCGAAGGCGTGTTCACCGACCCCGCGCAAAAGCCCGAGAAAACCCTGCGCCAGATCGCGCTGGAAGCGATTGAGCAAACGAGCTTCTACCCCGAAAACGGCAAGTCCCGCCTGCGCGACATGATCGCTGGCCGCCCTGACTGGTGCATCTCGCGCCAGCGCAGCTGGGGTGTGCCTATCCCCTTCTTCCTGCATGTGGACACGGGTGCCCTACACCCCCGCACCATGGAGATCATCGACCAAGCGGCCGACATGATCGAGCAAGGCGGTATCGAGGCCTGGAGCCGCGTGACCACAGAAGAGATTCTGGGCGCTGAAGAAGCCAAGCTCTACACCAAGAGCACCGACATTCTGGAAGTGTGGTTCGACTCCGGCTCCACCTTCTGGCACGTGCTGCGCGGCTCGCACCCTGAGCACCACCACGACCAAGGCCCCGAAGCTGACCTGTACCTGGAAGGCCACGACCAGCACCGCGGCTGGTTCCACTCTTCGCTGCTGCTGGCTTCCGCCATCTACGGCCGCGCACCGTATCGCGGTCTGCTGACCCACGGCTTTACCGTGGACGGTCAGGGCAAGAAGATGTCCAAGTCGCTGGGCAACACCGTGGCACCACAGGACGTGTCCAACAAGATGGGCGCAGAAATCATCCGCCTGTGGGTGGCTTCGACCGACTACTCGGGCGACCTGGGCATTGACGACAAGATCCTGGCCCGCGTGGTGGACGCCTACCGCCGCATCCGCAACACCCTGCGCTTCCTGCTGGCCAACACCAGCGACTTTGACGCTGCTGCGGACTCCGTGCCTTACGAGCAGCTGCTGGAAATCGACCAGTACGCGCTGGCACGCGCCGCCGAGCTGCAAAAGGAAATCATCGGCCACTACCACGTGTACGAGTTCCACCCTGTGGTCGCCAAGCTGCAGCTGTTCTGCTCGGAAGACCTGGGCGGCTTCTATCTGGACGTGCTCAAGGACCGCCTGTACACCAGCGCACCCAAGAGCCTGGCCCGCCGCTCGGCACAGACCGCGCTGCACCAGATCACCCATGCGCTGCTGCGCTGGATGGCACCTTTCCTGTCCTTCACAGCCGAAGAAGCCTGGAAGATCTTTGGCAACAGCAACTCCATCTTCCTGGAGAAGTTCACCGACCTGCCTGCTGGCGACGAAGCGCTGCTGGCCAAGTGGAAGCGCCTGCGCGACATCCGCGACGTGGTGAACAAGGACATCGAAACCGTGCGTGCCGAAGGCAAGATTGGCGCATCGCTGCAAGCCGAAGTGACGCTGGCCGCCGAGCCGGAAGACCTGGCTCTGCTGCAGTCGCTGGGCGATGACCTGAAGTTTGTGTTCATCACCTCGGCCGCCAATGCCGTGGCCGGTGACGCGCTGCAGACCACCGTGAAGGTCAGCGAGCACGCCAAGTGCGAACGCTGCTGGCACTACCGCGACGACGTGGGCGTGAACCCCGAGCACCCCACCATTTGCGGCCGCTGCGACAGCAACCTGCACGGCGAAGGTGAAGTGCGCACCAAGGCGTAAGCCTTAAAAAGATGAGCTGCTAGCGCTTGAATTTGCTTGGTTTCAATATGAAAAATATCTGAAACCAAGCATTTATCAGCGCAAGCAGCTATTGTTTTATTCAGCAAATCCTTTCGTAAAGATTGGCCATGAGCAGCACCCCAGCGCCCACCTCCGCCCCGCAAGCACGCAAACCGGCCTACTGGCCCTGGCTGTTATGGGCCGCGCTGCTGATCTTTGTGGACCAGCTCACCAAGCAGTGGATTCTGAACATCTTTGAATATGGTGACTGGGCGCCCATCACCAGCTTCTTCAACCTGGTACGCGCCCACAACACGGGAGCAGCGTTTTCCTTTCTGGCCAGCCACGATGGCTGGCAGCGCTGGCTGTTTGTGGGCATTGGCGTGGTCGCCACCGTGCTCATCGTCTGGCAGCTGCGCAAGCACCCGCAGCAAAAGTTCTTCTGCTTTGCCATTGCCTCCATCCTGGGTGGGGCGCTGGGCAATGTGATCGACCGCCTGCAGCACGGCTATGTGGTGGACTTTCTGGACTTTCACCTCGGCGGCTGGCACTACCCGGCCTTTAATGTGGCCGACATTGCCATCTGCGTAGGCGCCGCCTGCCTGATCCTGGACGAAATCCTGCGCGCACGGCGTGCCAAGCAGGCCAGTACGGCACATTAAGAACCGCCTGCCTCTGTAACCAGCCCACCCATGCGGTGGGCTTTTTCTTGGGCATGTTCCATGCATGTGCGCTGAAAAAAGTTGCACCGATGATTTTTGTTTCAATAGAATCTGATCTTTTCGTTTCAGTTCGGTTGTTTTCTTTATTCCGCACCTACTTGTGCGTGATGGACCAGCCCTGAGAGCGCAGTTCGCACCCTCAGGGGTATATTCCTTGGCGTCATAGCCTGATCCATGAAGCATTTACTCAATCTCTTAGCCGCCATTGCCCTGCTGGTCTGGGGCACACAGCTTGTTCGCACCGGAGTGCTGCGCGTTTTTGGTGCCAATCTGCGCGAATTTCTCTCGCGCGGGGTCAGCAACCGCCTGCGTGCGGTGCTCTCGGGGATTGGTGTCACCACCATCGTGCAGTCCAGCACGGCCACGGCGCTCATCGTCTCCTCCTTTGTGGGGCAGGGCATGGTGTCGCTCACCGCTGCGCTGGCCGTGATGCTGGGCGCGGACGTGGGCACCAGCGTGATGGCCGTGGTGTTTTCGCTGGATCTGTCCTGGCTGTCGCCGCTGTGTATCTTCACCGGCGTGGTGCTGTTTGTCTCGCGCCAGGACACCACCGCAGGCCGCGTGGGGCGCGTGCTGATTGGCCTGGGCCTGATGCTGCTGGCGCTGCGCCTGATCAATGAGGCCACCACGGTGCTCACGCAAAGCCCCGTCATGGTGACCCTGCTGGAAGCGCTGACCAGCGACATCACCATGGAAGTGCTCACGGGTGCCATCCTGGCCATCATCTGCTACTCCAGTCTGGCGACGGTGCTGCTGGTGTCCACCCTGGCGGCTTCCGGCGGTATTCCTGTCGACGTGGCGCTGGGACTGGTCATTGGTGCCAATCTGGGCAGCGGCCTGCTGGCCGTGATCACCACGCTCAAGGCGAATGTGCAGACCCGCCAGGTGCCCATGGGCAATCTGCTGTTCAAGGTCATTGGCGTGCTGCTGATGGTGCCACTCACAGGCCTGTGGACCCGCTATGCGCCCACACTGCTGCCCGATCTGGCCAGCCAGGTGGTCATGTTCCACCTGGCCTTTAACACCGTCGTGGCGGTGGTGTGTATAGCCTTGACCGGCAAGATTGCATGGATGGTGCAGAAAATCCTGCCGCTGCAGGAAGAGCCATCCCCCTCTACCTCGCGCCCCCGCCATCTGGACGTGTCTGCACTGAGCACCCCTTCGCTGGCCATTTCCTGCGCGGCACGCGAAGCCCTGCACCAGGCCGATGTGGTGGAAGCCATGCTGCTGGGGCTGCAGAAAGTCTGGATGGGAGACGATCAGAAGCTCTCCGAGCATCTGCGCAAGCTCGATGACGAAGTGGACGATCTGTACTCCGCCATCAAGTACTACATGACCAAGATTTCGCGCGAAGAGCTGGATGAACACGAAGGCCGGCGCTGGACCGAAGTCATCAGCTTCACCATCAATATGGAGCAGGTGGGCGACTTGATCGAGCGCGTGCTGCAGGATCTTGAAGACAAGAAGATCAAGAAGGGCCGCCAGTTCTCGCAGGCAGGTCTGGAAGAAATCAACCGTCTGCACGAACACCTGGTGGCCAATCTGCGCCTGGCCATGAGCGTGTTCCTGACCGGCAATGTGCGCGATGCACAAAAGCTGCTGGAAGAAAAGGCACGCTTTCGCGATCTGGAGCTGGCCTACTCTGCTACCCACCTGGGGCGCCTTTATGACAACACGGTGCAAAGCATTGAGACCAGCTCGCTGCACATCGACATGATCAGTGACCTCAAGCGCATCAACTCCCTGCTGTGCTCCGTGGCCTACCCCATTCTGGAGCAGGCGGGTGCGCTCGCCCCCAGCCGTCTGCGCAAACAAAAGGGCAAGAACAGCTGAGTGTTTCAGCACCCTAGCCCATAAAAAAACGCCCACTTTTCAGTGGGCGTTTTTGCTGGCAGGTCCGACCTGATCTTAGGAATGCGTGGTGTTCACCCCATCCACAATCACATGGTGCGTGCTGCGGGCACGGGGGTGGATAAAGAAGTGGTCGCTATGGATGGTGTGGGGTTTGATGTGCTCCAGCTGCGCGTTCAGCTTGTTGCCCTGCTTGTCATGCACGGCATACAGGATGAAGGGAATGGCGGCCACGATCACAAAGCTCACGATCAGGCTGCTGACATACACATCCATGCCGTGTGCGCCCGGCAAAGAGCTGGGGGGCACAAAAGAGATCACAAAGGCAAACAGCGACACCAGGAAACCCACACCTGCAATCAGCAGCTTGAAGGTCTTGCCCCCAGGCACGGTAAAGGCACGCTTTTTCTCGGGCTGCTTGCACACCAGATGCATATAGCCCAGGAAGAGCATGAAGTAGCTGCACAGGTAGATGACCACGGTCAGCGACATGGCAATCAGGAAGGAGATGTTGTTGCCACCACCTGTGTTGGTGAACACGATCAGCGCCACCGTGGTAATGACTAGCTGGCTGATCACCAGCGCCACGGGCACGCCATTCTTGTTCACGCGGCTCAGTGCCTTGGGCAACAGCCCTTTTTGCGCTGTCACCAACATCCCACGCGAAGGGCCAACAATCCACGAAGCCACTTCCGCCAGCACGCCCAGCATCAGCAAGGTGGCAATGATGCGGATGGTCCACTCCACACCGGGGCCGAACTGGCCAATCAGTACCTCAAAGGCCTGCATCACGCCCGCAGACAGGTTGATCTCGGCGTGCGGAATCACTGCCGCCACCGACAGTCCGCCAATCGAACTCAGCACAATGGCTGCCACCATCAGCAAGATGATGGCCAGCGGGTAGTCGCGCCCGGGGTTCTTCATCTCATTGACGTGGGTGGCCGAAGCTTCTGCACCCATATAGCTCAGGATGAAGGCCACAAACACCACCAGCGTGCCCAGCTTGGTGAAGTCGGGGAAGAAGCTCTGTGCATCCATCTTGATCTGCAGCGTGGCACCGCTGGACAGATAGCTGATGGCCAGCAGCACCAGAATCGCTGCGGGCAGCAAAATGCCGGCAAAAAAGCCCAGTTTTGCGATCTTGGCGGTGTACTTGGTACCACCGAACTGGGTAAAGGCCAGCAGCCACAGAATGACCAAGCCGCCGATGGTCTTGAGCACCGGACTGGTATTGAGCTCAGGCCACTTCAGGATGTAGGAAAGGCACCCCAGCACGAAATACAGCATGGGGATAAAGCCAATGGCGATCTGCAGATAGCCAAAGGAGATGGCCGCAAAACCCCAGCGCTCCCCCAGCGTATTGGAGACCCAGGAGAACACACCGCCTTCCTCCCAGCCTTCCACGGTGGCCATTTCTGCGGAGCACAGGCCCAGCGGCACAAACCACAGCAGCCCGCCCAGCAGCAGAAAGAACACCAGGCTGAAGCCCGAGGTGGCAAAGGTGGGGTATTCATACACGGCCATCACCATGGAGGCGGTGATCGCAAAAAAACCAATCAGACTGAGCTGATTTTTTGCATTTGATGCTTGCGCTGTTGCCATAAGTCCTCCGCGAGATAAAAAAATGGCATGCCGGGAGTGGTCTCCACAGGCATGCCAGGACTGCCGTTTAGCGGTGGCTAAAGCCGCCAGCCTCTTTTTCGGTCAACGGATTGCTTACCGGGTGTGCCTTGAAGTACTCCAGCGCACGCTTCATATCTTCAATCAGCAGGGAGCCCAGGTCGCGGCTCACGCCATGGCGCACCAGAATGCGCTGTACCACCAGATCTTCACGGTTGGCAGGCATGGAGTAGGCAGGCACCTGCCAGCCGCGGCTGCGCAGGCGGTCGGCAAAGTCATACAGGGTGTAGCCATTGATGGCCTTGCTGTCCTTGAGCGTCCAGGCCAGAGCAGGAATGCCGTGCTTGGGGTTGCCATCAAAGATCACCTTGAAGTCGCCCAGCTTTTCAATTTCCTTGGCCAGGAACATGGCGGTCTCGTAGCAGGCACCGTGCACCTTGGTGTAGCCTTCGCGGCCCAGACGCAGGAAGTTGTAGTACTGCGCAATCACCTGGCCACCGGGGCGCGAGAAGTTCAGCGCAAAGGTAGGCATATTGCCGCCCAGGTAGTTGACGTTGAAGATCAGCTCTTCAGGCAGGTCCTTGGCTTCGCGCCAGATCACCCAGCCCACACCCAG
>JAEZZU010000296.1 GCA_023418355.1 Pseudomonadota bacterium
GCGTTGTTTTCTTCATAGACGGGCAGCACGGACTTGCGGCACACCGAAGTCCAGCAGCCAAAGGTCACCGCCACCTTGTCCTGGCTGATCAGCTGCTTGGCCTTTTCAGCGGCCAGGGGCCAGTTGGAGGCGGTGTCAATCACCACAGGCTCCAGCTTCTTGCCCAGCACACCACCCTTGGCGTTGATTTCCTCAATGGTCATCAGGGCCATGTCCTTGAGTGCCGTTTCCGAAATGGCCATGGTGCCCGACAGTGCATGCAGCACCCCCACCTTGATGGTGTCTGCCGCCTGTGCAGCCAGACCGGTAAAACCAAAACCTGCAACAGCTGCTGCAGCAGCCAAAGACTTCAAAGTGAAACAACGCTGGGTCATGGAAAGTGCTCCTCAATGGGCTGTATGAAGTATTCGCTGGCCTCCCTGACCAGCTTGCTGCACTTCAAAGCAAGCGGTGTGCCACTTCCAGCCCAATCCATGCAATTCACGCTATTGGTGCACACCCATCCAGTGATGCACCACAAAAGAACGCAGACGCACCAGCTGCGCCACGGGTACATCCAATGCCTTTCCAGTCGTAGCACCAAAACAGACAACACCACGCACCACAACAGCGCTTGGCACGCCTCTTGCAGATTGCATGGCAAGGGGCACTGATGCCCCATGCCCGTACGTCAACTGACGCGGGAATCGAAACGATGGAAAACGCCCCGCATTCATTCGGCCATGCCGAATGCGCAGGCTAGTTAAGAAAGCCAATATGGAATTGACGCCGAGAGAGAAAGACAAGCTGCTGATCTTTACCGCCGCCCTGCTGGCCGAACGCCGCAAGGCCCGTGGTCTGAAGCTGAACTACCCCGAAGCCGTGGCCCTGATCAGCGCCTTTGTGATAGAAGGTGCGCGCGACGGCAAGACCGTGGCCCAGCTCATGAGCGAAGGCCGCACGGTGCTGACGCGAGAAGACGTCATGGACGGCGTGCCCGAGATGATTCCGGACATCCAGATCGAAGCCACCTTCCCCGATGGCACCAAGCTGGTGACCGTGCACGAACCCATCGTCTGAGCCTTTTCAGATTTCAAGCATTTTTGGCCTCCAAGCCTTATCCCACCTGCGCTAACAGCTATGAAAACTACCAAACACCTGATCGCCGCTTCCGTTGCCACAGCTGCTGCACTGCCCTTCTCCGCCCTCGCTCACGTGGGCAGTGATGGCGGCGGCCACCACAGTTTTCTGGACAGCGTGACCCACGCCTTTGCCCACCCGTTTGGCGGTGTGGACCACCTGGCCGCCATGCTGGCCGTGGGTGCCTGGAGTGCGCTGGCCTTTGGCAAGTCCGGCAAGGCCTGGGCCGCACCCGCAGGTTTTGTGGCGCTGCTCATCGCAGGCTGTCTGGCCGGTTTTGCGGGGCTGCAAGTGCCCGCGATCGAGCCCATGATTGCCGCCTCCGTGCTGGTGCTGGGTCTGCTGGTCATGGCGCAAAAGCAGATGGCAGCGGGTGCTGCTGCCGGTCTGGTCGGCGTGTTTGCCTTTTTCCACGGCGCGGCCCACGGCTATGAGCTGTTTGAAGAATCCTTTGCGCCCGCCGCTGGCGTGATCGTTGGCATGGCAGCTGGCTCGGCCCTGCTGCATGTGGCGGGCATGGTGGTGGGTCACAGCGTGATGCAGCGCTTTCAGTCCGTGGCCAAGGTCACGGGTGGCCTGACCGCTGCGCTCGGTGCTTTCATGCTGACCCGCCTGGCCTGAAGAAAGGACTGCCCATGATTCCCGGAGAACTGCTGATCGACGCAGGCGAACACGTCCTCAACCCCGGCCGTGACGCCATCACGCTGGTAGTGAAAAACGCCAGCGACCGGCCGATCCAGGTCGGCTCCCACTACCACTTTGCCGAGACCAATGCGGGCCTCGAATTTGACCGTGCCGCTGCCCACGGCAAGCGCCTGAACATTGCCAGCGGCATGGCCGTGCGCTTTGAGCCGGGCCAGCAGCGCACGGTGGAACTGATTGATCTGGCGGGCGACCGCAAGGCCTACGGCTTTCGTGGCCTGATTCAAGGAGCACTCTGATATGGCCACCATGGACAAACGCGCCTACGCCGAAACCTTTGGCCCTACCGTGGGCGACCGCGTGCGCCTGGCCGATACCGACCTGCTGATCGAAGTCGAAAAAGACTTCACCCTGAACGCGGGCGGCTATGGCGAGGAAGTGAAGTTTGGCGGCGGCAAGACCATTCGCGACGGCATGGCCCAAAGCCAGCGCAGCCGCGAGCAAGGCGCCATGGATACGGTGCTCACCAATGCACTGATCGTGGACCACTGGGGCATTGTCAAGGCCGATATTGGCCTCAAGGGCGGGCGCATTGCCGCCATCGGCAAGGCCGGCAACCCCGATACGCAACCGGGTGTGGACATCATCATCGGCCCCGGCACGGAGATCATTTCGTGCGAAGGCAATATCGTCACTGCGGGCGGTATCGACACGCACATCCACTTCATCGCGCCGCAGCAGATTGAAGAGGCGCTCACCAGTGGCGTGACCACCATGATTGGCGGCGGCACCGGCCCCGCAACGGGCACCTTTGCCACCACTTGCACGCCCGGCCCCTGGAATATGGAGCGCATGCTGCAGGCGGCCGATGCCTTCCCCATGAACCTGGGCTTTCTGGGCAAGGGCAATGCGGCGCTGCCTGCCGGTTTGCATGAGCAAATCAGCGCAGGTGCCATTGGCCTGAAGCTGCACGAAGACTGGGGCAGCACGCCCGCAGCAATTAGCAACTGTTTGGATGTAGCCGAAGAGACGGATACACAAGTCGCCATCCACACCGACACGCTCAACGAATCGGGCTTTGTGGAAGACACCGTGGCCGCATTCAAGGGCCGCACCATCCACACCTTCCACACCGAAGGCGCGGGTGGCGGCCATGCGCCGGACATTCTGAAGGTGGTGGGTGAGGCCAATGTGCTGCCCTCCTCCACCAACCCCACGCGCCCCTACACCATCAACACGCTGGACGAGCACGTCGATATGTTGATGGTCTGCCACCACCTGGACGCCAGCATCGCCGAGGATCTGGCCTTTGCCGAAAGCCGCATCCGCAAGGAAACGATTGCGGCCGAGGACATCCTGCACGACATCGGCGCCATCAGCATGTTCAGCTCCGACAGCCAGGCCATGGGCCGCGTCGGTGAAGTCATCCTGCGCACCTGGCAGACCGCGCACAAGATGAAGCAGCAGCGCGGCCAGCTCCAAGGCGACAGCGCGCGGCACGACAACTTCCGCGTCAAGCGCTACATCGCCAAATACACGATCAACCCCGCGATTGCGCACGGCATCAGCCACGAAGTGGGCAGCATTGAGGTCGGCAAGTGGGCGGACATCGTGATCTGGAAGCCCGCCTTCTTTGGCGTGAAGCCTTCCTGTATCTTGAAAGGTGGCTTCATCGCCATGGCGGCCATGGGCGACCCGAATGCATCGATTCCCACGCCCCAGCCGGTGCACTACCGGCCCATGTTTGGTGCATTTGGTGGTGCGATTGCCAGGACCTCGCTCACTTTTGTGTCACAGGCGGGTCTGGCCGCAGGCATTGGTGAGCGCTTTGGCCTGGCCAAGACGCTGTCGGCCGTGCATGGCATTCGCAACGTGAAGAAGCAGCACATGATCCACAACGATCTGGCACCGCGCATGGAAGTCGATGCGCAGACCTACGCCGTGCGGGCCGATGGGCAGCTGCTGACCTGCGAACCAGCGAAGAGCCTGCCCATGGCGCAGCGCTATTTCCTGTTCTGAAGCGTGTTGAGCGTGAAGGCCGTCTCTGGATGCTGAACACCCTTGGCCCCATACCAGGCCAGCCAGTCGCTGGCTTGCACCACGGGCGCATGCTGCACCGTGGTGGGCAGGGCTTCATAGACCAGCACGGCCAGCATCTGCGTGCCGCCGCTGGTCAGCGCCACGGGAAGGGTCAGGATGCGCTTGGTGTATTCGCCCACATCGGTGGGCCACAGCCCTTCGATGCCGTCGAGCGTCTGCTCCAGCGCGGGATCGAGCGGATACACCTCGGCCAGCACCTGCTGCGTGCCCTGCAGCTGCAGGCCCGGGTAGTAGCCCAGATCATGCAAAGTACCTGTGAGCGTGGTGCGCCCGATGCAGGCAATGCCTGGGCGCAGTCGTGCAATGTCGTTGATGCCGCCGGCACGCAGCGTGCCATACACCGCCACATGGTTCACACCACAAGGCTGCCAGTCCGTCGCAGCCACCGAAGAAAGTGCAAAAGGGGTTGACATGTCTGTCATGCTATCAAGTGATGAAAACCGTGCAGATGCATGATTCGCGCCAGCTTGTAGCTCTCCTTTTGAAAGTAAGAAACTTATGTTGACCGTCAACAAACTCCTCCCCCAGGGCCAGGGTCTGGCCAGCGTGCTGCTCAAGCGCGCAGCCACCGTCGAGCTGGACTGGGATGTGCGCCAGAAATCGCGCTTTGCCGCCACCAACAGCCAGGGCCGTGAACTGGCCATCTTTTTGCCGCGCGGCCAGGCCGTGCGCGGTGGCGATGTGCTGGTGGCCGAAGATGGCTCCATGATCCGCGTGATTGCTGCGCCGCAGAAAGTGCTCAAGATCACGGCCTGTGCCGAGCACGGAACCGCCTTTGACTTGATGCGCGCGGCCTACCACCTGGGCAACCGCCATGTACCGATTGAGCTGCAGCCCGACCACCTGAAGATCGAACCTGACCATGTGCTGGCCGACATGCTGCGCAGCATGCACATGACCGTGGTCGAAGCCGACCTGCCATTCGAGCCCGAAGGCGGCGCCTACGGCGGTCATGTGACCAATGATGGGCACAGCCACCATCACCATGGACATGGACATACGCATGACCACGGGCATGCACACCACACCCATGACGAAGGCTGCTGCAGCCATGACCATAGCCATGGTCATGCACACCAGCATGAGCACGGTCACTGCTGTGACCATTCCCACGGCAAAGGTTGTGGTGGATGAACTGGGTCTTCCTGATCACGGCTGGTCTGTGTGAAATCTTCTATGCGGCAGCCATGCCGCGCACCGAGGGCTTCACACGTCTGTGGCCCAGCCTGTTCTGCTTTGGCTTTATTGCGGCCAGCATGTATTTGCTGTCGCTGGCCACACGCAGCATCCCGGTAGGTACGGCCTACGCCGTCTGGGTGGGCATTGGCGCCGTGGGCACCGCTGCCTACGGCATGCTGTTTCTGGGGGAAGACCGCAGCGTAGCCCGCATGGCCTGCTTTGGACTGATCCTCATGGGCATTGTGGGGCTGAAGTTCCTGAGCCTGCGCGGAGACTGACCCATGCCACAGACACCTTTACACCTGACCTCGGGCAGCTTCCTGCAGCTGATGTGGCTGGCCTCCCCGGCCCTGCCGATTGGCGGCTTTTCCTACTCCGAAGGGCTGGAAGCGGCAGTCAATGCTGCGCTGGTAGCTACAGAAGATGAAGCTGCACACTGGCTGGTCGATCAACTGCACGTCACCCAGTCGCGCGGCGACATGGCCGCCATTGCCCAGGCCATGCCCGCCTGGGCCACGGATGACCGCGCACGCCTGCAAGCCCTCAACAGCTGGGTGCGCACCACGCGCGAGAGCAGCGAACTGCGCCTGCAGACCGAGCAGATGGGCCGCTCGCTCATCGAATGGCTCAAGACCCGCTACGCCGATACCCCCGAAATCCTAGAGCGCGTGCAATGGCTGGGCGCCCAGGACGCCAGCTACCCGCTCGCGTTTTCACTGGCGGCCATGCTGGCTGGTGCCACGGCACGCGATGCGCTGCTGGCCTATGCCTTTGGCTGGGCCGAGAACATGACCCAGGCTGCCATCAAGGCCGTGCCACTGGGCCAGAGCGCAGGGCAACGCATCCTAGCGCGCCTGACCCACGAGATTCCTGCTGCCATCGAGCATGCCCTCGCGCTGCCCGACGCAGAGCGACAAGCTTTTTCGCCCATGCTGGCCATTCTTTCGGCGCGGCATGAACACCAATACTCACGACTGTTTCGCTCATGACTTCCGCACTGCACCATATTCCCAACCGCACCAAGAAACTGCCACCGCTGCGCGTAGGCATCGGCGGCCCTGTCGGCTCCGGCAAGACCACCATCCTCGAAATGCTGTGCAAGGCCATGCGCGAGAAGTGGGACCTGATTGCCATCACCAATGACATCTACACCAAGGAAGACCAGCGCCTGCTGACCATCAGCGGCGCGCTGCCGCCTGAACGCATCATGGGTGTGGAAACGGGCGGCTGCCCGCACACAGCCATTCGCGAAGACGCTTCCATCAACCTGGAAGCCATCAACCGCATGCTGGTGGATTTTCCGAATGCAGACATCATCTTTATCGAATCCGGTGGCGACAATCTGGCCGCGACTTTCAGCCCTGAACTGTCTGACCTGACCATCTATGTGATCGACGTAGCCGCCGGCGAAAAGATTCCACGCAAAGGTGGCCCTGGCATCACCAAGAGCGATTTGTTTGTGATTAACAAAACCGACTTGGCGCCACACGTCGGTGCCAACCTGGACATCATGCGCAGCGACACCATCAAGCAGCGCACCACACCCAAGGGCCTCAAGCCCTTTGTGATGACCAATCTGAAGACCCTTGAAGGTCTGGATGAAGTGATTGCGTTTATTGAAAAGCAGGGCTTGCTGGTCAGCAACAGCTGATCGCTGCGCTCTGCATGGCTGGTGGAAACTGGAGCTCCACCAGCCTGTTCTGGTCTGTGTGACTGCACTGGACAGAGGGCAACAAAAAAGCGCCATAGCTGCTGTAGCTATGGCGCTTGATGGTGGTGGGTCCTGAGGGATTCGAACCCTCGACCAACGGATTAAAAGTCCGCTGCTCTACCGACTGAGCTAAAGACCCGCCCGAAACTTTGAACTGAATAATAAAGCCCTGCTATTTTTTCAGCAGCAGGGCTACAAATCTTTTGGTGGGTCCTGAGGGATTCGAACCCTCGACCAACGGATTAAAAGTCCGCTGCTCTACCGACTGAGCTAAAGACCCGACCTACCAGTCATCACTGCAAGCTGTGTAACTAGCGAATAAATGAATTGTAGCAGTACTTTTTTGGTGTTTTGGGCAAAGCGTGCTATTTTTTCGAGTTCTTCGCAATTTCATCGAGCACCCAGCCCACGGCACACATGCCAAAGGTGGCCGTCACAGAGACGACGGAGCCATAGCCGCTGCAGTTGAGCGTGCCGTCTGAGCCAGGCATCTGGCATGAGGCATCGGGCTGCATCACGGTCTCGCGGCTGAAGACGGTCATGACACCCATCTTCTTGCCATCCCGGGGCGCGTTGTATTCCTTGCGCAGGCGATAACGCAGCTGTGCCAGCAGGGGGTCATGGGTGGTCTGGGACAGATCGTCCACCTCTACCTTGTGGGCCAGGCGTTTGCCACCAGCCGCACCAACCGTAATCAACATGCGCTTGTTTCTGCGCGCCCACTGGGCCATGGCCAGCTTGGCCTTGACCTGGTCGCAGGCATCAATCACTGCATCTACGCCCGCGGGCAAGATCTGTGGCCAGTTGTCAGGCTCCACAAAATCTTCAATGCAATGCACGACGCAGGCCGGGTTGATCTGCGCAATGCGCTCACGCATGGCTTCCACCTTGGCCTTGCCCAGGGTGTCCGTGAGTGCATGGATCTGGCGATTCACATTGGACTCGGCCACATTGTCCAGATCAATCAGCGTGAGGCTGCCCACACCGCTGCGCGCCAGTGCTTCCGCAGCCCAGGAGCCTACGCCGCCCACACCTACAACTGCCACATGTGCGCCACGGATGCGTGCAGCACCTTCACGGCCATAAAGGCGCTCCAGGCCACCGAAGCGGCGCTGCAGGTCGGCAGACTCTAAAAAAGAGTCGCCAGCAGAGCTGGCGACAGAAGCATTCGAATGTTCCACAGAACTCATTATTTCAAACGTTGCAAGCGCTCTTTGGCCACGGCAGCTGCCTCTGTGCCAGGGTAGTTCTTGACAACTTCCTCCAGCGTCTTGACGGCGCCTTTGGCATCTTTCAGTTCCAGCTGGCAGTTCGCAATCGACAAGGTGGCATCTGCAGCGCGCTCATGCTGCGGAGCAGCCTTCAACATGGATCTGAAGTTGGCAATGGCCTCTTTATAGTCACGCCCTGCATACTGGGTATTGCCCAGCCAGAAGCGTGCAGAAGGCATGTAGCCACTACCTGGATAGGTATTGACGAAATTCGCAAAGGCCTTGCGCGCGTCTGCAAAGTCACCCGCGCGGAACTTTTCCAGTGCAGCGTCAAAATCGCGCTTTTCAGCGGGGTCTGCCGAGAATTCCAGGCCATCCATCTGAACCTGCACAGGCTCGAACTTGCTCAGGCGCTCATCCAGCCCTGTGGCCAGATCTTTCTGGCGACGCTGCAATTCAGAAACCTCGCGCTCGAGCTGTTCCTTGGTACCAGTCAGCTGTGCAATATCGCGTCGCATGGACTCGATCTGCGATTGCAGATCCAGCATGCCGCGGCGCATGGCTGCCGTTTCTTCGGCATTGGCATCAAAACGCTGACGCAGCTCCAGAATCGCACGACGAGCTTCTGCATCTTCCAGAAATGCATGTGCAGGCGTCATGAATGCCGTGCACAGGCTGGCGGCAGCCAGTGCACGGACACCCATTCGCAAAGTGA
>JAEZZU010000303.1 GCA_023418355.1 Pseudomonadota bacterium
TTTCCTGCAGATGCACCTGCACATCCGGGTGCTGGCTCAGAAAGCTTTGCAGCTGCTCTGGCAGAAACTGCGTGATGGCCGAGATGTTGGCCACCATGCGCACATGGCCGCGCATGCCGCTGCCGTACTCACGCATCTGGCGGGCAATGCCGTCGATCTCGCCCAGCACGCTGCGCGCCAGATCGAGCAGGGTGTAGGCCGCAGGCGTAGGGGTGATGCCGCGGTTGCTGCGCTCGAACAGGCGTACCTGCAGCTGCGCCTCCAGCTCCGACAGGCGGCGGCTGGCGGCCGAGGTGGCAATGTGCTCCCGCGCAGCCGCACGGGCAATGGCTTGTTCTTCCATCACGGCCACAAACAGCCGCAGTGAGACAGGGTCGAGTCGCATGCCAGGATTTTGCTTTGCTGTAATGGCAAAACAGGGGTTTTGTATTCAACTTTCACCTAGGGTAATTACTAATTTTTGCAATTGCTTTGCTGAAATGCGATGGCTGTATCGCAATTGAGCGTTATGCAGTTGCGCTGCGCTTTTGCATCATCCCTTCCACGCCGGGCAGCCAAGGCCCGGCATGGAAAAGAGAAAGCAATGCAAGAGAAGATTTCACAAAGTCTGCAGCCCGGCGCGCTGGCCGGTGTCCGTGTGGTGGAGATGGGGCAGCTGATTGCCGGCCCCTTTGCAGGCAAGACCTTGGGCGAGTTTGGTGCCGAGGTCATCAAGATTGAAACGCCGCAGACGGGGGACCCGCTGCGTAACTGGCGCATGATCAAGGACGGCACCTCCGTGTGGTGGCAGGTGCAGTCGCGCAATAAAAAGTCGGTGGCGCTGGACCTGCGCCAGCCCGGGGGGCAGGAGATTGCCAAGGCGCTGCTCAAGGAAGCCGATGTGCTGATCGAGAACTTCCGCCCCGGCACGCTCGAGGGCTGGGGCATGTCACCCGAGGAGCTGCATGCCATCAACCCGGGCCTCGTGATTCTGCGCATTTCCGGCTATGGCCAGACTGGCCCCTACCGCGATCTGCCGGGCTTTGGCGTGGTGGGCGAAGCCATGGGCGGCCTGCGTCACCTGACCGGTGAGCCCGGCCGCGTGCCCGTGCGCGTGGGGGTGTCGATTGGCGACACGCTGGCTGCGCTGCACGGCACGATTGGCGTGCTGCTGGCGCTGTACCACCGCAAGGTCAACGGCGGCAAGGGCCAGGTGATTGATGTGGCGCTGCACGAGGCCGTGTTCAACATCATGGAAAGCCTGATTCCCGAATACAGCGCGTTTGGCGCCGTGCGGGAAGCTGCAGGCAGCGCGCTGCCCGGCATTGCGCCTTCGAACGCCTACCCCTGCCAGGACGGCTGGGTGCTGGTAGCAGGCAATGGCGACAGCATCTTCAAGCGCCTGATGCAGACCATTGGCCGCGAAGACCTGGGCAATGCCCCGGATCTGGCGAACAACGCAGGCCGCGTGGCGCGCGTGCAGGAAATTGATGAAGCGATTGCCGCCTGGACCCGCACGCGCAGCATCCAGGATGTGCTGGAGCAGCTCTCCGCCGCACGTGTGCCCGCCGGGCGCGTCTACACCGCCAAGGACATCTACGAAGACCCGCACTACCGTGCGCGCGACATGATCCTGCAGCAGCAAACGCGCGATGGCTATACGGTGGATGTGCCGGGCATCGTGCCCAAGCTGTCGGAGACACCGGGGACGATTCGCTCCAGCGCGCCCAGACTGGGTGACGATACCGATGCCGTGCTTGCAGGCATGGGTCTGAGTGCCGAGCAGATTGCCCAGCTGCGTGCACAGGGGGTGATCCAATGAGCAGCCATGTCTGGCAGGGCGCTGGCCGCCGTATCCATATTCAGGAAGTTGGCCCGCGTGATGGACTGCAGATGGAAAAGGTCTTTGTGCCAACCGAGCAGAAGATTGCGTTCATCAACGCACTGTCTGCCACCGGCATGGCCAAGGTGGAAGTGACGGCCTTTGTCTCGCCCACGGCTATTCCTGCACTGGCTGATGCGCAGGAGGTGATGCAGGGCATTGCCCGCCCCGAAGGCGTGGTCATGACCTGCCTGGTGCCCAACGTCAAAGGTGCCGAGCGCGCCATTGTCAGTGGTGCGGACGAGCTGAACCTGGTCATGTCCGTGAGCGAAACCCACAACCTGTGCAATCTGCGCATGCTGCGCGAGCACTCGTTTGCAGGCTTGCGCGACATCATCGCCACGGCCCAGCAGGGCCAGGTGCCTGTGAATATCTCGCTGTCGTGCAGCTTTGGCTGCCCCATGGAAGGCGAGGTTCCGCAGGCAGAGGTACTGGGCTGGGTGGCACGTTTTGCCGATCTGGGCGTGCAGGGCATCACCTTGTGCGACACCACGGGCATGGCGCATCCCGCGCAGGTGCATGCCATGGTGCAGGCCTTCAAGGCGCGCTGGCCACAGCTGGGGCTGACGCTGCACTTCCACGACACACGCGGCATGGCACTGGCCAATGTGCTGGCGGCCATTGCCGCCGGGGCAGACCGTTTTGATGCCTCCGTCGGTGGTCTGGGGGGCTGCCCCTATGCGCCCGGTGCCAGCGGCAATGCCTGCACGGAAACCATCGTGCACGCACTGGCTGCCATGGGCTATGACACGGGCGTGGATCTGCAGGCATTGACGCAGATTGCCGCAGGCTTGCCTGCACTGCTGGGGCATGAGATGACCAGTCCCCTTGTCAAGGCCGGGCCGTCGTGCCAGCTGCATGCCAGACCTGCGTCCTTTGACGACATCCTTGCGCGAGCGCAGGAGCGATGGCAGGCCGCGCAAGCGACTGCCGGTTAAACGCTGGGGCAAGAGCAAGTTTGAAGAGAGAAGCCCCCAAGAGGGCACATAACAACACCATCCAAGGAGATTCACATGAACACCATGACACGCAAGCAATTCGGGCGCATGGCGCTGGCCGCCGGGCTGGCACTGGGCCTGGGCGCAACTGCCAGCGCACAGAGTAGTTATCCGAACAAGCCCATCACCATGGTGGTGCCTGCCGCCGCAGGCGGCACCACCGATCTGGCCGCACGCATGACGGCGCAGGCGCTGGGCCCTGTGCTGGGTCAGACGCTGGTGGTGGAAAACAAGGGTGGCGGCAACGGCAATATTGCGGCCGCCCAGGTCAAGCGTGCAGAGGCCGATGGCTACACCCTGCTGATGCAGTACTCGGGCTACCACGTGATTTCGCCCCATCTGGGCAAGTCCAGCTGGGAGCTGAAAGACTTTGTGCCTGTGGCCAATGTGCTCTCGGCTCCGCAGATCGTGGTGGTGCGTGCCGATCTGCCGGTGAACACCATGCAGGAGCTGGTGGCCTATGCCAAGGCCAACCCGATGAAGCTGAACTACGCCTCATCCGGCAACGGCTCGCTGCAGCACGTGACGGGTGTGCAGCTGGAGCAGGCGGCAGGCGTGCAGATGATGCACGTGCCCTACAAGGGCACAGGCCCTGCGCTGCAGGATTTGCTGGGTGGTCAGGTGGATCTGACCTTTGGCACTGCGCCTCCCTTCATGCCCCACATCCAGGCAGGCAAGCTCAAGGTGCTGGCTGTGACTGGCAAGGAACGTCTGCCCAGCCTGCCTGATGTGCCCACCACAGCGGAAACAGGTCTGCCCGGCGTGAACGCGACCTCGTGGTTTGCGATGTTTGCACCCGCGGGTACGCCTGCAGCCATCGTGAACAAGCTGGAGTCGGACGTGCGCAATGCGCTGGCAGAGCCTGCTTTCCAGCAAAAGGCACGTGACCAGGGCGCAGCAGCGGACTTCATGGACAGCAAGGCGCTGGGTGAGATGGTGCAGCGCGACTGGAACATGTGGGCCAAGGTGGTCAAGGAAGCCGATATCAAGGGCGACTGATTGCGCGCGAATCACAAAAAGGGGCAGCCAGCAGCTGCCCCTTTTTGTTGGTGCTATGGGTAACAGGTATGTGCAGCTTTACTGCAGTTCCTTGCCCTTGAGTTCGGGAATGCACAGTGCAGTGGCAATCATGTCCAGTACATAGATGGCAGCCAGCAGTGCAATGGCCATCTGGAAGCCATAGGCCATGGCCACAGCACCCACCACGACGGGGCCAAGACCACCGACGCCACGGCCAATATTGAACAGCACGTTCTGTGCTGTTGCACGTGCTTCGGTGGGGTAGGCCTCGCTCATGACAGCGCCGTAGCCGCCCATCATGCCGTTGACGAACATGCCCAGAACGGCTCCTGCCCACAGCATGGCCGTCGGGTCAGACAGCTGGGAGTACGTCAGCACCATGATCACAGCACCCAGCTGGAAGATCAGGAAGCTGGGCTTGCGGCCAATGCGGTCCGCCAGCTGGCCGAAGATCC
>JAEZZU010000304.1 GCA_023418355.1 Pseudomonadota bacterium
CTACTCCACCGCAGACCAACATCCATCCCAGCGTGGCCGCTGCCTTGGCCAAATTCAAAAAGACGGCGGGTTAAATCATGGCAGCCTCCCACATCACTGCTTGGCTAGACCATGCCGACTTGGGCACCACACCTGTGCGCGTTGGGCAATTGATATGCCCCAACCACCGCAGCGCACCTGCGGCCTTTGCTTACGCCCCAGACTGGCTGGCACACCCCAAAGCGTTTGCTTTGGAGCCGTCTTTGCCACTGGTTGCTGGCCCGCAATACCCGCAGCAAGGCACGCTGCACGCCATCTTCCGCGACAGCGCGCCCGACCGCTGGGGCCGTGTGCTGATTGAACGCCGCGAACTCCTCGACGCTGCCCGTGAGCAACGCCCTGCCCGCCATCTGTTTGATCTGGACTTTTTGCTGGCCGTACAAGACAGCTCCCGCATGGGCGCACTGCGTTTTCAGCATGAAGACGCAGCCACAGACCAGTTTCTTGCCGCCAGCGAATTTGCCGTGCTGCCCGTGAGCAAGCTGCGCGAATTGCAAACCCTGGCACAACGCATTCAGCAAGATGGTGTTGAAGCCCTGCCTGAATACGAACAATGGCTGGCCATGCTGATGGCCCCCGGCACATCGCTGGGCGGCGCACGCCCCAAGGCCAACTTTGAAGACGCCGACGGCACGTTGTGGATTGCCAAGTTCCCCGCCAAAGATGACCGCTACGACGTCGCCGCCTGGGAATATCTGGCCCACCAACTGGCGCGCAACGCAGGCATTACCGTGCCCACTGCCCGGCTGGAAGACCTGGGCGGTGGCTACCGCAGCTTTTGCGTGCAGCGCTTTGACCGCAGCGGCAGCCTGCACGCACCGCGCCGTATGTATGCCAGTGCCATGACGCTGGCGGGCAAGCAGGAGGGCGATGCCGCCAGCTACCTGGACATCGCCCAAATCCTCACCGACCAAGGCGCACGCGGCCATATCGACAGCGACCTGGCCCAGCTGTTTCGCCGCCTGCTGTTCAACATCAGCATTGCCAACCGCGACGATCACCTGCGCAACCACGGCTTTCTCTGGCAAAGCACAGGCTGGCGACTGGCCCCTGCCTTTGACGTCAACCCCAACACCGCCAAGCGCGAACATGCGCTGGATGTGGGTGCGCCCTATGCCAACGCCGAAGGCGCACTCAGCGCAGCCTTTGCCACCCATGCCTATTACCGGCTGAGTGAGGCGCAGGCCAACGTCATCTTGGAAGAAGTACTGGAAGCCGCAAGCCAATGGCGCAGCATGGCAAGCCAGCTGGGCATTGGCAGCGCAGAGCAGCGGCGTATGCAGGCGGCGTTTGTGCTATTTGAATAAAAAGTGCCTCTAGGGCTTATGCAGCAAGCGTTAGCAGCTATCAAAAACAAAAAAGGCAACCCGAAGGTTGCCTTTTTGCTTTGCAACGCTGAGCAAAACCCAGCGTTCAGCCGTTCGCCTTAACGACGTGCCGGCGGCACATCGGTACAAGACCCATGCGCCACTTCAGCCGCCATGCCAATGCTTTCGCCCAGCGTGGGGTGGGGGTGGATGGTCTTGCCGATATCGACAGTGTCTGCACCCATTTCAATGGCGAGTGCGATCTCGCCAATCATGTCGCCCGCGTGCGTGCCGACGATGCCGCCGCCCAGGATGCGGTGGGTTTCCTCGTCAAACAGCAGCTTGGTAAAGCCTTCGTCGCGGCCATTGGCAATGGCGCGGCCAGAGGCTGCCCATGGGAACAGGCCCTTCTTGACCTTGATACCTTGCGCCTTGGCCTGGTCTTCGGTCAGGCCCACCCATGCCACTTCGGGGTCGGTATAGGCCACCGATGGAATCACGCGGGCATTGAACGCGGCGGCTGCCAGTTCCTTATTGCCCTGCAGTTCACCAGCGATGACTTCAGCGGCCACATGCGCCTCATGCACAGCCTTGTGCGCCAGCATGGGCTGGCCCACGATGTCGCCAATGGCAAAGATATGCGGCACGTTGGTGCGCATCTGGATATCGACGTTGATAAAGCCGCGATCCGTCACGCTCACGCCAGCGGCTTCTGCGCCAATCTTCTTGCCATTGGGCGTGCGGCCCACGGCTTGCAGCACCAGGTCGTAGGTCTGGGGTTCTGGCACTTTGACGCCATCCTTGGCAGGCTCAAAGGTCACCTTGATGCCTTCGGGCGTTGCTTCGGCGGCCACGGTCTTGGTGTTGACCATGATGTTGTCAAAGCGTGGCGCGTTCATCTTTTGCCAGACCTTGACCAGATCGCGGTCCGCGCCTTGCATGAGGCCGTCCATCATTTCCACCACGTCCAGACGTGCGCCTAGTGTGGAATAGACCGTGCCCATTTCCAGACCGATGATGCCGCCGCCCAGAATCAGCATGCGCTTGGGAACGCTCTTGAGCGCCAGCGCGCCGGTGGAATCGACAATGCGCTCGTCATTGGGCAGGAATGGCAGGTGCACGGCCTCAGAGCCTGCGGCAATGATGGCGTTCTTGAACTGCACGACCTTCTTGGTGCCTGCCAGTTCCTTGCCGTCGCCCGTGGTTTCCTGCACCTCAATGTGGTGCGAGCCCACAAAGTTGCCCACGCCGCGCACGATGGTCACCTTGCGCATCTTGGCCATCTGGCCCAGACCGCCGGTCAGCTTGCCGATGACCTTTTCCTTGTGTGCGCGCAGCTGGTCGATGCTGACTTCAGGCGCACCGAACTTGACGCCGGCGACTTCGAGGTGCTTGACCTCATCCATCACGGCGGCCACATGCAGCAGCGCCTTGGAGGGGATGCAACCCACGTTCAGGCACACGCCGCCCAGCGTCTTGTAACGCTCGACCAGCACGACCTTCAGGCCCAGGTCAGCAGCACGGAAGGCTGCGGAGTAGCCACCGGGGCCACCGCCGAGCACAACCACATCGGCTTCCAGATCCACCGTGCCTGCATAGCTGCTAGCTACTGGAGCAGGAGCTGCTGGCGCTGGTGCTGCTTGGGTTTGCACACTGTTTGCAGCGGAAACGCTTGCTGGCTGTGCGCTGGGTGCTTGCACTTCAGGAGCAGCAGGGGTTGCAGCATCAGCGGCAGCTTCCAGCGTCAGGATGACGGAGCCTTCAGCGACCTTGTCGCCCAGCTTCACTTTCAATTCCTTGACCACGCCGGCGTGGCTGCTAGGAATTTCCATGGAAGCCTTGTCCGACTCCACGGTGATGAGCGACTGGTCCACGGTGACGGTGTCACCGGGCTGCACCAGCAGTTCGATCACGCCGACTTCGGCGAAGTCGCCAA
>JAEZZU010000065.1 GCA_023418355.1 Pseudomonadota bacterium
GCCAATGATCTGCCACCTGACGTGCGTGCCGTGGTGCAGCAGCGCCTGGCACAGCTGAACCAGGCCCTGAACGTGCACCGCCTGTACGGCTCCGTCACGCTGGGGCTGACCGCACAGCACAACGCCAACGCCGGGCCTGCTGGCGACCGTGTAGACATTCTGGGCACCATCTACCCCCTGTGGGACAGCGCAGCGCGCCGCTCGGATGTGATGCGCACAGCCAATGCCTCACTGGGCTGGCGCTGGCACTGGAACCAGCAAGGTGACTACTGGCAGACCTCGGGCAACGTCCTTACCGCCCTGCCTCACCATGTACCCCGCAACCGCCGCCAGCAAATGTCGCTGCGCACCGGCCCCACCTTCTCCATGGCACGCTGGGGCCTGCAAGGCCAGCTGGGTGTGCAGCTGGTAGCCCACCGCGTAGACCTGGCCCGCGCCCATTACCTGGACAGCCAGGGGCTGGAAGTCAACAGCAACTGGCGCATTGCACCCCGGCAGCTGCTGACCCTGTCCTGGCACCACCTGCGCGAAAACTATGCCCAAAACAGCACCCACCCCACAGGCAATGCCAAAGACCAGCACCGCAATGCGCTGACCGCTGGCTGGCAGTACCAGTGGAGCACTCGCGCCATGGTGTATGCCCGCTGGATGCACGAGAAGCGCTCGGCCCACGATCATGCCTACAGCCTGCAGCGCAACCTGTGGACGGCAGGTGCCAGCACCAGCTACCCCTCGCCCTTTGCCTGGAGCCCCGGTCCCTGGCGCAGCAGCATCTACGCCAGCTACGCCCACAAAAAGCACCAGGCACCCGACACCAAAATCAGCCTGGATCAGGTGCAGCGCACCTCCAACTACTCCGTCGGCTTTGCACAGCAGATTCCGCTCACCGAAGCAGTCTCTGCCAATCTGGGCCTGTCATGGCTGCGCGTGCGCTCCAACTACGACATGGCCACCTACAACGACCGCTCTGTGAATGTGTCGTTGACTTACGCGTTCTAACCCACAGAGGTCGATATGCCACTGGCTTTCCCCCCCTTCCGTTCCCGCCACACACTGGCCGCAGCACTGCTGGCACTGGGCCTGGTCTCGCAGGCCCAGGCCACCAATTTTTTTGTCACCACCACGCCCGACGGCAGAACCTACCTCGCAGTCCGCACTGGTGCCCCCCCCTCAGGCGGTAGCAGCCCCAGCCCAGATACCCAGATTTACCCGAGCCAGATGGCCACCCTGCCACTGAACGACACCCCACAGCAGGGCATGCCATTCTTATCTGGCGTCACCTTAGCACCCAATCCCTTGGTAGATGCCATCGTCCAGAATCTGACCGATATTGCCAACGCAAACCGAGCATTACTCAATGCTCCTGCTGGCACAGCAGCGTCCTCCACGGTGCCTGTTTCTCTGTCTGACGAGGAGGCACAGGCCCTGCTCCAGGCCCTGCAACAACAGCCCAACCTCAGCCCTGAGCAGCAAGCACAAATCAACGAACTGATAACGCAGCTGTCAGGGTCTACGCCTGCTGCGCCCCCCCCTGCCGCCACCAACAACGCGGCGGCCTTGCTGGCCCAGCGCAAGGCGGAAGCCGAAAGGGCGCGAGCCGAAGCAAGAGCACCAGCCACCCCTACCGCGACCGCAGAGCAACTCGCCAAGGCACGTGAGGCAGCGCTGCAAAAACGCGCTGCCGCACAAGCCGCCCCTCCAGAGCCTGCTACCCCTACTGCACCTGCTACCCCTCCAGCACCGGCTACCCCTGATCCCGCCTTGATGCAGCTGGAATCCACCCCCAGTCTGGACCAGATGCAGCAACTGCAAAGCCTGCTGAACCAAGACACAGACGCACCCGCTGCTGATCTCCCTGACCCCAGCCTGGCGGCCGTGCCTGGCACCGAGCCCTTTACCGGGCCGAATGACGATGTGATTGACCCTCAGCAGGCCTTGCTGGATCTGCAACTGCAAGACCCCGGCTTTCAGGCAACACAGCCCCCCGTAGAGGAACCCTTCAACCCCGGCGAGCTTTCGCCCGGTGAAGAGCCCTATAACCCCGGTGACCTTTCACCCGGCGAAGACCCCTTCAACCCCGGTGATCTTTCGCCCGGCGAAGACCCCTTCAACCCCGGTGATCTTTCACCCGGCGAAGACCCCTTTAACCCCGGTGATCTTTCCCCCGGAGAAGAGTCCTTTGACCCCGGCGAGCTTTCACCCGAGGAACAGCCCTATAACCCGGACATGCCCTGAATCTGCTTGGTGGGGCAAACCGTACTGAGGCCATGAGTTGCCGGGGCTTGAATCAAGCACCAGCCACAGGCGCGGGTTGACTCACGCCTGTGGCACATCCGCGCAGACCAGTGCCGGAAGTTGGTTGTGTCTAGAGACCACGCCAGCCTGTGGCTGGCGTAGAAGCATCGGTTCATTCCGCAAACACTGGCGCTCAGCCAATGGATGCAGTCATTCAAGCTTTACACAACATCTGGCGGCGAACGCACTCAATCGTCCACATCCAGATCGTGGTACCCACTACCTCAGAGATCGCGCCATCCAGCGGAATATTCCAGACCATGGGGCCAATCCCCATCAGCGGCAGCACCATGCCGTGCGCACCAAAGGCCATCACCCAACCGAAGGGCAGACCAAACCACATCGTCACCTTGTCGCAACGGCTGGCCAGCAAGCAATACACCACAGCGATGACCACTGAAAACAGCACATGCACCCCGTTGCCGCCCCAGTTCACTACCTGATCTGAGAAGGTGTAGACCATGCCCTGCGCGTCAAAGCCCATTTTTTCCAGCAAGCCAATGGGCGGCGGCGTCACATTGGGCAACCTGGGGGGCAGCAAAGTCCCCGGACTTCACCAAGGCACTGATAACGCCCGCCACCACGCCTGCGCCAAGCAGACACTGCAAGGCATTGGACGACGGCTTGCAAGTAGATGCAGCTAGGTTCACGCAGACCTCCCTTCAACGATGGAATAGATGGCTGCATTGTTGTGTCAGGTCCCGGATGATTGCGCACGTTCTTGACGAATAAATCAGGTGCTTTCATCTTCCATTTTTTGAGTGCTTGAACTGGGGCTTCGTGCCCCAGTGCCTTTTGCGGCAAGTGGTGGTGATACA
>JAEZZU010000119.1 GCA_023418355.1 Pseudomonadota bacterium
CAACTATTTTGTCGCGCGCTGGCCAGAGCATTTGCACACTGCCATGCCGCAGTGGCTGGCCGCCTTGCGCGCGCAGAGCATCAAGCTGCGGGATGCTACCAGTTTTGGTTTGCCGGGCTGCGTGCGCCTAGGTGTGCTACCCCCTGCATCGCAGCGGGTGCTGGAGCAGGCGTGGCAGGCCCTGTCTGATAAGGAATCTGTATGACGAGCACGCTTCCCTTGCCCCAGCCCGGCCAGCGCCAGGCCCTGTGTGTGATGGTGCTGGGCACCAGCAGCAACGCGGGCAAGAGCTGGGTCGCGACAGCGCTGTGTGCGTGGTACCGCGCACAGGGCTACCGGGTCGCGCCCTTCAAGGCCCAGAACATGAGCAACAACGCGCGCGTGGTGGCCACGCCCGACGGGCAGTGGGGCGAGATTGGCACGGCGCAGTATCTGCAAGCGCTGGCATCCGGTGTCGCGCCCGATGTGCGCATGAACCCGCTGCTGCTCAAGCCCGAGGCCGACATGCACAGCCAGGTGGTGCTGCTCGGGCAGGTGAGTGCACAGCTGTCGGCGCTGCCCTGGCGCGGGCGCAGCCAGCATGTGTGGCCGCAGATCACGGCCGAGCTGGACAGCCTGCGCGCGGAGTATGAGGTGGTGGTGATCGAGGGCGCAGGCTCACCGGCGGAAATCAATCTGCACGCCAGCGACATCGTCAACATGCGCGTGGCACGCTACTGCGATGCGCACTGCCTGCTCGTGGCCGATATCGACCGGGGCGGGGCCTTTGCCCATCTGTACGGCACCTGGGCGCTGCTGCCGCCTGAGGAGCAGGCGCTGATCCGCGGCTTTGTGCTCAACAAGTTCCGGGGCGATGCCAGCCTGCTGGCCCCCGCGCCGCAGATGCTGGAAGAACGCACGGGCGTGCCCACGGTGGCAACGATTCCCATGCAGTTCGGCCACGGCCTGCCCGAGGAAGATGGTGTGTTTGACGCTCGCAGCACGGGGCAGGGCCAGATCCACACGACGATCGCCATCGTGGCCTACCCGCGCATGAGCAACCACGACGAATTCCAGCCGCTGCGCGGCGTGCCCGGCGTGCGCGTGGTCTGGGCGCGCAGCCCGGCGGACCTTGCGGGGGCGGACTGGGTGATCCTGCCCGGCAGCAAGGCCACGGCAGCCGATCTGGCATGGCTGCGCCAGCAGGGGCTGGATGCGGCCGTGGTCGCGCATGCGAATGCCGGGCGGCGCGTGCTCGGCATCTGCGGCGGGCTGCAGATGCTCGGCGAAGCGCTGATCGACCTGCATGGGGTGGATGGCAATGCGGCGGGGCTGGGCCTGCTGCCGCTGGTGACCCTGTTTGCGCCCGAGAAAACCGTGCGCCGCGTGCAGGTGCAGCTGCCACCGCTGCGCGGCGCGTGGTCGGCCTTGAATGGCCTGGACCTGCAGGTCTATGAAATCCACCACGGCCAGACCCAGCTGCGGTCGGACATGGAAGCCGGGCAGCGCGAACGCGCCGACGAGCCCGTGCAGGGGCTGGTCTGGCAAAGCGCGCAGGGCCATGTCTGGGGCACCTACTGGCATGGCCTGTTTGAAAACGCCGCCTTGCTGCAGGCCCTGTGGGGCGCGCAGGCACCTTCCTTGGACGATGTGTTTGCGCGCATGGCGCAGGGCGTGGATGACTGGTTTGCTTACAAAAAGTAAGCACCTGCTTGCTGTGTAGGTTGCAGACTTCAGCCACTGAGGTCTTGCACCGATACATGCTTGCCTGGCAGTGCAGGATGCTAGTTCCATCTCTCATGTTCAAGGAGTACTGTCCAATGAAGCAGCAATGGAATACCGCTTTTCGCTGGCCGCTGGGTGCCCTGGCTGTGATGGGCGCTTCGCTGGCCTTTGCACAGGCCCAGCCAGCCCCGGAACCGCCACCACCTGCAGCCTCACATGCGCAGCCACACCATCCTGCCAAGCAGATGCACAAGCATGGCTCCAAGCACAAGGGCTCGAGCAAGTACGCCAGCCCGAAAAAGCACGAAGCAGCCGCCGTTGCGGCTGAGCGCCGCCGTGGTGCAGACCATGGAGAAGGCATGGACCAGTACCAGCGCAACGCCCTCAAGCGCTGTGATGTGTTCAAGGCCGAGGAAGATCGCCATGCCTGTGTGGCGCGTGTGCGCCATCCTCAGGTGAAGGGCAGCGTAGAAGGCGGTGGTGTGCTGCGCACGTACACAGAGACTGCGCCTGCTGCAGGCCCCCACCATGCACCGGGGCATGCACCGCACAAGGAGCATCATCCGGCAAAGCCTGTGCGCTGATGGCGTGCTGCACCTGCGCAACCCGGCATTGCCGGGTTTTTTTGTGCGTGGGTTTTGATCGGCAGGGCTTCAGAGCTGCGCGGTAAGTTGCATACTTCAGCCAGGGCGCCGAGGCGCCATTTTGTTTGTATGAGGTGTGTTGATATGTCCTGCGTGATTCCTGAAGTTGCTTCCATCCACGATGCCGGTTTTGCTGCCCATGTGCAGGCGCTGCTCGATGAGAAAACCAAGCCGGTGGGCTCGCTGGGCGTGCTGGAGCAGCTGGCACACCGCATCGCCTGCATCCTCGGCACGGACCAGCCTGTGCTGCAGCAGCCTCAGATGGTGGTGTTTGCGGCCGACCATGGTCTCGCAGCGCGTGGCGTGTCAGCCTATCCTGTGGATGTGACCTGGCAGATGGTCGAAAACTTCATGGCCGGTGGCGCTGCCGTGAGCGTGCTGGCACGCCAGCATGGCGTGGCGCTGAATGTGGTCGATTGCGGCGTGGCACGTGACTTTGCCGTGCGTGAGCAGGATCCGCACGACAAGCTGCCCAAGGCTGGACAGCCCCGCCTGTGGCGCCGCAAGGTAGCCTATGGCACGCAGGACTGCAGCCAGGGGCCAGCCATGACGGAGCAGGAATGCGCGCTGGCGATCCGCAACGGCGTGGAACTGGTCAAGCAGCTGCCCGGCAATGCGCTGCTGCTGGGCGAGATGGGTATTGGCAATACCTCGACGGCCTCGCTGCTGCTGTCCAAGCTGTGTGGCATTCCTGTGGCGCAGGTGACTGGCATGGGCACGGGGCTGAATGCCGAAGGCGTGCAGCGCAAGATTGCTGTGCTTGAAGAGGTGCTGGCCAAGCATGCCGATGTGACCGAGCCGCTGCAAGTGCTGGCCGCCATGGGCGGTCTGGAAGTGGCGACCATGGTCGGTGCCGTACTGCAGGCCGCTGCCGAGCGCCGCGTGATTGTGGTCGACGGTTTCATCACGACTTCGGCCGTGCTGATAGCCAGCCGCCTGCAGCCTGCCGTGCTGGAGCGCTGTGTCTATGCCCACCGCTCAGGTGAGCCCGGGCACGATCTGATGCTCAAGGCATTGAACGGCAAGCCCCTGCTGGACTGGCAGCTGCGTCTGGGCGAGGGCTCGGGTGCCGCCACCGCATGGCCACTGCTGCCTTCGGCCTGCGCCATTTTGCGCGAGATGGCCAGCTTTGCTTCGGCAGGGGTCGCCACCAAGGCGGACTGAAGGCCCTCCCCGGCGGCATGCGCCGGGGAAGTGACTGCTTGGTTTCCTCAGGCAGCAAGCCCTGAAGTGGGCGTGCTTTGACCTACACTGTGCCTTTCGTTTTCGCGCACACCCATGATCATTACCAGTCTGCTCGATACCGACCTGTACAAGTTCACCATGATGCAGGCGGTGCTGCACCAGTTTCCGGGCGCGCAGGTGGAATAC
>JAEZZU010000198.1 GCA_023418355.1 Pseudomonadota bacterium
CGTTTTCGCGCACACCCATGATCATTACCAGTCTGCTCGATACCGACCTGTACAAGTTCACCATGATGCAGGCGGTGCTGCACCAGTTTCCGGGCGCGCAGGTGGAATACAAGTTCAAATGCCGCAACCCTGGCGTGCAGCTTGCGCCCTATGTGCAGGAAATCCGCGACGAGGTGCGTGCGCTGTGCCAGCTGCAGTTTCAGGAAGCGGAGCTGGCCTATCTGCGTTCGCTGCGCTTTGTGAAAAGCGACTTTGTGGACTTTCTGAGCCTGTTCCGGCTCAACGAGAAATACATCTCGATCACGCCGCTGGACAACGGCGAGATTGACATCTCCATCCAAGGCCCATGGCTGCACGTGATTCCGTTTGAGATTCCAGTGCTGGCCATCGTCAACGAGGTGTATTTTCGCAATACCCAGCCCGTGCCTGACTTCATGGAAGGGCGCAGGCGGTTGGACCAAAAAATCGCGCTGCTGCGCGGGGAGGGGCTGGAAGGCCTGAAGATTGCCGACTATGGCACGCGCCGGCGCTTCAGCCGTGCCTGGCATGAGGAAGTGCTGCGTGTGCTGTGTGCCAAGCTGGGCACCGGCCCGCAGCGCCCTGAGCCCGGTCATGGACCGGGGCAGTTTGCCGGCACCAGCAATGTGCTGTATGCCATGCGACTGGGCATTACGCCGCTGGGCACCATGGCGCATGAGTTCCTGCAGGCCTGCCAGGCGCTGGGGCCACGGCTGCGAGACAGCCAGATCTTCGGGCTGGAAGCCTGGGCCAAGGAATACCGGGGCGACCTGGGCATTGCGCTGTCCGACGTCTATGGCATGGAAGCCTTCCTGCGTGACTTTGACCTGTATTTCTGCAAGCTGTTTGACGGTGCGCGCCATGACAGCGGCGACCCCTTTGTGTGGGGGGAGCGTATGCTGGAGCACTACCGCAAAAACCGCGTGGACCCGCTGAACAAGACGCTGATCTTCAGCGATGCGCTGACCATTCCACGCACCATCGAGCTGTACCAGCGCTTTCATGGGCGCTGCCAGCTGGCCTTTGGCGTTGGCACCAATCTGACCAACGACCTGGGCTACGAGCCGCTGCAGGTGGTCATCAAGATGACACGCTGCAACGGTCAGCCCGTGGCCAAATTGTCGGACACCCCCGGCAAGAGCATGTGTGACGACCCCAAGTACCTGGCCTATCTGCGCCAGGTGTTCGAGATTCCTGAGGAGACCAACGAATGAAGTGTGTGCGATCTGCGGCTGCAGCAGCTCTGTGTATGGCATTGCCAGCACTGGCGCAGGCGGCCGAGCTCGATGGTGCCAGCCTGAGTGTGCTGTGGGCCGTGCCTTTTGCGGGGCTGCTGCTGTCGATTGCGCTGATGCCTTTGCTGCTGCCCAACTTCTGGCACCACCACTTTGGCAAGGTAACGGCCGCATGGTCGCTGGCCTTTCTGGTCCCGCTGGTCATCACGCATGGCATGGGTGCGGCGGCCGTGAACTTTGTGCACGCACTGCTGGCTGAATATCTGCCGTTTGTGATCCTGCTCACGGCGCTGTATGTGGTGGCAGGCGGTATCTACATTCGCGGCTCGCTCACGGGCACGCCGCTGCTCAACACCGGCATTCTGGCCGTGGGCGCCGTGCTGGCCAGCTTCATGGGCACGACCGGGGCATCCATGCTGCTGATTCGCCCGCTGATTCGCGCCAATGCCCACCGCAGCAAGGTGGTGCACATCGTGGTGTTCTTCATCTTCATCGTCTCGAATGCGGGCGGTTCGCTCACACCGCTGGGTGATCCACCACTGTTCCTCGGCTTTTTGAAAGGCGTGGATTTCAGCTGGACGCTGCTGCACATCTGGCCCCATGCACTGTTCCTGGTGGGCACGCTGCTGCTGCTGTTCTTTGTGCTGGATAGCTGGATCAGCCGCCAAGACGACAGCAAGCTGCCTGAGCCCGTGAGCGAGCAGGCACGCGAAGCTCTGGGTTTTGACGGCAAGTTCAACTTCATCCTGCTGGGCGCTGTGGTGGGCCTGGTGCTGCTCAGCGGCCTGTGGAAGACCGATGTGGTGTTCGACGTGGCAGGCACGGAAGTGGGCCTGCCCGGTCTGGTGCGTGATGTGGGGCTGGTCGTGGTGGCGCTGCTGTCGCTGGCGCTCACACCCAAGTCCGTGCATGAGAGCAACCAGTTCGGCTGGGGCCCCATGCAGGAAGTGGCCAAGCTGTTTGCCGGCATCTTCCTGACCATCATTCCCGTGATCGCCATGCTCAAGGCCGGGGTGGATGGCCCGTTTGCCGCCATCGTGCGTGCGGTGACCAATCCGGACGGCACGCCCAACAACGCCATGTACTTCTGGGCGACGGGGGCTCTGTCCTCCTTCCTCGACAACGCGCCAACCTATCTGGTGTTCTTCAACACCGCAGGGGGCGACCCGGTCACGCTGATGGGCAGCATGGCACCTACGCTGGTGGCGATTTCGGCCGGTGCCGTGTTCATGGGGGCAAACTCCTACATCGGCAATGCGCCCAACCTCATGGTCAAGGCCATTGCCGAAGACCGTGGCGTGGCCATGCCCAGCTTCTTTGGCTATCTGCTGTGGTCCGGCTGCATTTTGCTTCCGCTTTTTGTGGTGATGACTCTGATCTGGTTCTGACGCTATGACGACACCTAAGCCCCGCGTTCTGGTTGCACGTGCGATTCCCGCGCAGGTGCTGAGCTTCTTGCAGCAGCACTTTGAGTTGCAGACCAATGATGACGACTCCGTCTGGAGCCGTGATGAACTCATCACCCGGCTGCAGGGCATGGATGGTGTGCTGACCACGGGCACGGAGCGCATTGACGCACCGCTGCTGGCGGCCTGCCCGCAGCTGAAGGTGGTGGCGAACATGGCCGTGGGCTACAACAATTTCGATGTGGCCGCCATGACTGCCGCCGGCGTGCAGGGCACGAATGCGCCCGATGTGCTGACCGAAACCACCGCCGACTTTGGCTTTGCCTTGCTCATGGCGACAGCGCGCCGCATCACGGAAAGCGAGCATTTCCTGCGCGCTGGCAAGTGGAGCAAGTGGAGCTACGACATGTTCACGGGCTGCGAAGTACACGGCAGCACGCTGGGCATCATTGGCATGGGTCGCATTGGGCAGGGCATTGCCAGACGCGGTGCGCATGGCTTTGGCATGCAGGTGATCTACCACAACCGCTCCCGTCTTTCGCCTGAGCTGGAAGCCGAGTGCAAGGCCAGCTATGTGAGCAAGGAAGCGCTCCTGCGCACGGCCGACCATGTGGTACTGGTGCTGCCCTACACACCGGAAAACCACCACACCATTGGCGCCGCCGAGCTGGCGCTGATGAAGCCCACGGCCACGCTGATCAACATTGCGCGCGGCGGCATTGTGGACGATGCGGCGCTGGCGCAGGCGCTCAAGGAGCAGCGCATCGCCGCTGCGGGGCTGGATGTGTTCGAGGGCGAGCCCAAAGTGCATCCCGATCTGCTCACCGTGCCGAATGTGGTGCTGACACCGCACATTGCCAGCGCCACCGTGCCCACGCGCATCAAGATGGCGCAGCTGGCGGCGGACAATCTGGTCGCCGTGCTCAGTGGGCAGGCACCGCGCACGCCGGTCAATACACCGGATGGTGCGGCACGCGCTTTGCGCTGGGCTGCATAAAAAATAGCTGCTAGCGCTGAATTGATAAGACTTTCAGATAGAAAACTATCTGAAAACAAGTAATGGCAAGCGCTGGCAGCTATGGTTCAAGGAGTTGTTGTGGACGTTTTACTGTGGGCGGTGCTCGCTCTGTTGCTGCTGGTCGTGGCGCTGCTGGCCCTGATGTGGCTGCGCCCCCGGCCCGTGCCTGCCGATCTGGACCTGCTGGAACGCCTGGAACTGGTCGAGCGTGCGCAGCAGCTGATACAGATGGCGCTGAGCAAGAACGATGGCGCGCTGGTCGCCATGGGCCAGCAGGTGCAGGGGCTGGTGCACAGCCTGAGCCAGAACCAGGCCACCGCCGCAGACAGCCTGCGCCAGCTGGTAGACAGCCACATGGCGCGCCAGCTCGGTGAAGCGCGCCAGAGCCGGGTGGAGCTGCAGCAGCAGTTCACCGCACTGCAGCAGGCGCTGGCCCAGCAGCTGCAGCGCCTGAACCAGGACAACCAGCAGACGGCCGAGCAGCTGCGCGGCACGCTCAACGAGCGCCTGGCCAGCATCCAGTCTGACAATGCCGCCAAGCTCGAAGAAATGCGCCGTACGGTGGATGAAAAACTCCACGCCACGCTGGAGCAGCGCCTGGGCGAATCCTTCAAGCTGGTCAGCGACCGGCTGGAGCAGGTGCACAAGGGGCTGGGTGAGATGCAGTCGCTGGCCAGCAGCGTGGGGGACCTCAAGCGCGTGATGACCAATGTGAAGTCGCGCGGCACCTGGGGCGAAGTGCAGCTGGGGGCCATCATCGACAACGTGCTCACGCCCGAGCAGTACGCGCGCAATGTGAAAACCGTGCCGGGCAGTGATGAACTGGTGGAGTTTGCGATTCGCCTGCCAGGGCGCGATGGCGAGCACCCTGTGTGGCTGCCGATTGATGCCAAATACCCGGTCGAGCACTACCAGCGCCTGCAGGATGCCTGGGATGCGGGCGACAAGGTCGCCATGGTGGCGCTGGGCAATGCGCTGGAGAGCTCCATCCGCAACGAGGCCAAGAAAATCTCTGCCAAGTACGTATCGCCGCCGTTCACCACGGATTTCGCCGTCATGTACCTGCCTTCGGAAGGGCTGTTTGCGGAAGTGCTGCGCCGACCAGGGTTGGTCGAGGCGGTGCAAAATGACAGCCGCGTAGTGATAACGGGGCCTGCCAATCTGGCGGCCATGCTCAACAGTCTGCAGATGGGCTTCAAGACGCTGGCCATTGAAAAACGCTCCTCCGAAGTGTGGGGTGTGCTGGGGCAGGTGAAGACCGAGTTCGCCAAGTTTGGCGAGGTGGTGGAGGCCACGCGCAAGTCGATTGACGCGGCGGCCAGAAAGTTCGAGCAGGTGGATGTGCGCACACGTGCCATCCAGCGTCGTCTGCGCACCGTGCAGGAGCTGCCCGATGCAGCCTCCCATTCCCCCTCACTGCCGCTGCACAGCCCAGATTCGCCCGCTGCAGCGGCAGATTTAGACGACGAGTAACAGTCAAGTGACCTGGACATTGCTGCGCCTGATCCTGGCGCAAATCTCCGTGCACGCCTGCATGACGGGCATGCGCATGGCAACGCCATTGCTGGCGCTGCGCGAGGGCTACAGCCCGGCGGCCGTCGGCTTTCTGCTGGCCCTGTTTGCGCTGACGCAGGTGTTTCTGTCCCTGCCCGCCGGGCGCTATGCAGACCGCCATGGGCTCAAGCGGCCGCTGGCCATTAGCGTCACGGTGGCCAGCATTGGCGCTGCCACGGCGGTGGCTTTCCCGATCTATCCCGTGCTGTGCTTTGCCGCGCTGTGCAGCGGGGGCGCATCGGGCTCGGCCCTGATTGCCCTGCAGCGTCACGTGGGACGCGAGGCCAAAGACCAGGTCATGCTGCGCAAGATGTTCAGCTGGCTGGCCATTGGCCCGGCGGCTTCCAACTTTCTGGGCCCGTTTCTGGCGGGGCTGCTGATTGACTATGCAGGCGGTGAGGCGGCCAGCGATGTGGGCTTTCGCGCAGCTTTTCTGCTGCTGGCACTGCTGCCGCTGAGTGCCTGGCTGTGGGTGCGTACCCTGCAGGAAACTCGGCCAGAGCCCAAACCTGCGGGCAGCAAAAAAAGCACGGCCTGGGACATGCTGCAAAGCCAGGGCTTTCGCCGCCTGCTGCTGATGAACTGGGCGCTGTCCTCCTGCTGGGATGTACACACCTTTGTCGTGCCTATTCTGGGACATGAGCGCGGCTTTTCGGCCTCGGTGATTGGCTCCATTCTTGGCGCATTTGCGATTGCGGCTGCGGCCGTGCGCCTGCTGATTCCGCTGCTCTCGGAGCGCATCACCGAGTGGAAGGTGGTCATGAGCGCCATGATCGGCGCCAGCGTGCTGTTCTGTCTGTATCCCCTGATGCCCAGCGCCTGGGCCATGATGGCCTGCTCGGTGTGTCTGGGCTTTGTGCTCGGCTCGGTGCAGCCCATGGTGATGAGCATGATCCACATGGTCACGCCAGCACATCGCCAGGGCGAGGCACTGGGCCTGCGCATGATGGCCATCAATGGCTCCAGCGTGCTCATGCCCATGCTGTTTGGCTCCATTGGCACGGTGGTGGGCGTGGGTGCGCTGTTCTGGGCCGTAGGCGGTGTGGTCGGCGCCAGCTCCCGACTGCCATGGTTGCTGGGTCAGCATGATTTGCCAGCGCCCAAGCAGCAGACGAGCCAGACACTGGAGCAGAAATAAAAACAGGCAGCCGGGGGGCTGCCTGTTTTGCCATGGGGTGTCTGCCGGATTAATCGGGCAGCTGGTAGAAGTCCTTGATGACCTGCCATGCCGCCTCGGGCGTATCCACCATGTGGAACAACTTCACGTCCTGGGCCGAGATCATGCCTTCTTCGACCAGCAGGTCAAAGTTGAACAGCTGCTTCCAGAACTGGCTGTCAAACAGGATGATGGGTACGGCCTTGACCTTGGTGGTCTGCACCAGGGTCAGCACTTCGAACAGCTCGTCCATGGTGCCAAAGCCGCCGGGGAAGGCCACCAGCGCCTTGGCACGCATCATGAAGTGCATCTTGCGCAGTGCAAAGTAGTGGAACTTGAAGCACAGCTCGGGCGTGATGTACGGGTTGCCCTGCTGCTCGTGCGGCAGCAGGATGTTCAGGCCCACGTTCATGGCTCCCGCTTCGTGGGCACCGCGGTTGGCGGCTTCCATGATGCCGGGGCCACCACCCGTGGCGATGTACAGGCGCTGGTCCTGGGGCTGGCGCTCGCTGTATTCGGCCACCATGCGTGCAAAGGCGCGGGCGTTTTCGTAGCGCACGGCATTGCGCATGTCGCGCTCCGCTGCCTTGATCTGTGCGGGGTCGCCGCTGGTCTGTGCAGCCTCCATGCGAGCCTGTGCAGCTTGCGCATCCACAAAACGTGCGCTGCCATAGACGACCACGGTGTGTTCAATGCCCAGTGCTTTCTGGCCCAGATCAGGCTTGAGCATTTCCAGCTGGAAGCGGATGCCGCGCACTTCGCGGCGCGCCATGAATTCAGGATCGGCAAAGGCCAGACGGTAGGCGTCGGGCAGCAGGGGATCGGCCGTGGTGGTGTCGCGCACCGCTGCAGGTGCGTTCAGGGGAGCCAGGTCTTCAGCCAGAGAACGCGCATGCAGAGAGGTTTTTGAGTCCATAGATATCCAGTTGCACTTTCACGGAAACAGGTACTGATCTTCGCAGATTGCGGCGGCTTTTCAGGGCTTGCGCTGCACCGAGAGGGCAGCCCCTTTCATTAACGCAGTGCATGCTGCACGGTGTAGATGCCAGCCACTGTCAGCAGCAGAGAGACAGACAGATGTGCCGCAGCCCAGCCAATGGCTATGCCCCAGCGCTGCGCCTGCAGCAGGCCTACGACTTCGGCCGAGAAGGAGGAAAACGTGGTCAGTGCCCCCAGAAAGCCGGTGATGATGGCCAGGCGCCAGACCGGGTCCAGCTGGGGGGATGCATCCAGCCAGGCAATGGCCAGCCCAATGCCATAGCCACCAATGGCGTTGGCCGCCAAGGTGCCCCAGGGCAGATGCCCCGGCGTCGTCAGCCACAGGCCCAGCTGCCAGCGCAGCAATGCACCCAGGCTGGCTCCGGTACAGATGGCAAGAATGGATAACATGGCTTTCAGCGTGAAATTGGCTTCTAGCGCTTATACAGCAAGCGCTAAGTGCTCATTTTTTGTGTTGTTTCTGAGGCTGACTCGGCCTCGACTTCCTCTGCCGTCTGCGGTGCATTCGGAACAATGCGGCTGACACTGGGCGGCACGTTCTGCCCGGCACGGCGTGCGCGGAACAGGGCTGCACGCATCAGAAAGATGGTGGTGATGGGCACGGTCACCGCAATGAAGATGGCAATCAGCAGGGAGTGCAGCGCCAGCCCCTGACCGGTGGCACTGAAGAACACAAAGGTGGCCCACATGATCAGCCAGCAGCCCATGGTGGCAATGATGGAGGGCGTGTGTACGCGCTCGAAATAGCTCTCCAGTCGCATCAGGCCCAGAGAGCCAAGCAGGGCAATGAGCGCACCGCCGAGCACCAGCACGGCAATCAGAATTTCAGCCCACAGAGGCAGTGCAAATTCGTTCATTCAATCACCTCACCACGCAGCAGGAACTTGGCCATGGCGGTAGAGCCCACACAGCCAAACAGCGCAATCAGCAGCGCGGCCTCAAAGTACATGGACGAGCCATAGAGGATGCCCAGCACCAGCATGGTGAGCATGCCGTTGAGGTACATGCAGTCCAGCGCCAGTACACGGTCCTGCGCAGAAGGGCCGCGAAACAGACGCACCAAGGTAAAGGACATGGCCAGCACCAGCATGAAAAGGGCGGCTGACAGCACCCAGACCAGCCATTGACTCATTCGAAAATCTCCATCAAAGGACGCTCATAACTGTTTTTGACGTGATCAATCACCTGCTGCGGATCACCTACTTCCAGCACATGCATGAGCAGCACGGAGCGGTCCCGCGAAATTTCCGCCCAGGCGGTGCCGGGCGTGATACAGGTGATCATGGACAGCACGGCCAGTGCGTTAGGGTCCTTGAGTTCCAGCGGAATGTGCACAAAGGCGGCGGGATGCTTGCGCAGCGATGGGAACAGCAAAAAGCGCACGACCTGGAAGTTGGAGATCGAGGTGTCCACCACCACGGTGCAGAACAGCTTGAAGATGGTCCAGGGGTGGCGCACACGCACTGGCAGAGGACGCAGGCCGCGTGTGATGATGGGAATCAGCAGGCCCAGGATGGCGCCCAGCACGATGTGACCACGGCTGACTGAGTGGTTCAGCAGCAGCCACAGAATGAACAGCGCAATCGAGAGCAGCGGGGCAGGAAAAATTTGCTTCATCATGGCTGAACTCCTGGCTCCGTAGCAGGAGTAGCAACGGGGTTGGGAACAGGGCGCGTACCCATGACGGCCTGGATGTAGGTACCGGGCGAGTGCAGGGCATTGGCCGTGCTCTGGGTGAACTGCATCACGGCATCGGCCTTGACGGTCAGGATGATGCACAGGGCCATCAGCGCTGCAATGGGCAGGCCTTCGGCCACACGCAGCTCCGGCGTGCCACGCTCGTGCGTCGCCCAGAAGTGGCGGATACCGGCGCGGGTCAGGGCAATCAGTGCCATGAGACCGGTGCTGATCATCAGTGCCATCAGCACCCAGCCCCAGTAGCCGGCCTGATAGCCAGCAGACTGGCCCAGGCCCACGGGGTTGATCAGATTGCTGAGCATGGCGAACTTGCCGATAAAGCCGGACAGCGGAGGCAGGCCGGTGCCCACCAGCGTACTCATGATGAAGGCCAGACCCAGGAAGGCGGCCGAGGCTGGAATGGCGCGGCCGATCAGCACCTGCTCGTTTTCATCCAGGTTGATGTTCTGGGCGGGGACCAGCTCCGAGTTGAGGAAGGGAGCTTCTTCGTCGTCAATGTCCACGTTGCCGTCATTGCGCCAGCGATCCATGATGTCAGCCAGCATGAACAGAATGGCCACGGCCAGCGTGGAGCTGGGCAGGTAATACAGCAGACCGGCGGTGAGCATGTTCTGGTTGAAGCCAATGGCCGCCAGCAGTGTGCCGGAAGACAGAATGGCGGCGTAACCGGCCAGGTGGGTGAGACGTGTGGCCGACAGCATGCCGATGCCGCCAAAGATCATGGTGATCATGCCGCCAGCAATCAGCCACATGGCACCAAACAGGGCAGAGTCACCCGCTTCGCTGGAGAACATCAACGTCCACAGTCGCAAGATGGTGTAGATGCCCACCTTGGTCATCAGTGCAAACAGGGCACCTGCAGGGGCGGTAGCTGCGCTGTAGGCGGGCACCAGCCAGAAGTTCAGGGGCCAGACCGCGGCCTTGATCAGAAAGGCAGTGGCCAGCACAGCAGCCGCCGTGTGCAGCAGACCACGGTCTGCCGCAGACACATTGGGAATGGCCTGCGCCAGATCTGCCATGTTCAGCGTGCCGGTAATGCCATACAGCATGGACACACCAATCAGGAACAGCGAAGACGCTGCCAGATTGATGGCGATGTAGTGCATGCCGGATTGCACCCGCTGACGTCCCGAACCATGCAGCAGCAGACCGTAGGAAGCAGCCAGCATGATTTCAAAGAACACGAACAGGTTGAACAGGTCGGCCGTCAGAAACGCACCGCTCAGGCCCATGAGCTGCAGCTGGAACAGGGGGTGGAAGTGCACTCCCGCCTTGTGCCAGCGTGCGGTGGAAAACAGGCTGGCGGCTAGCGCAATGCTGTAGGTCAGCACCAGCATGAGGGCCGTGAGCCGGTCCAGGGCCAGCACAATGCCAAAGGG
Source organism: Pseudomonadota bacterium (assembly GCA_023418355.1). Lineage (GTDB taxonomy): Bacteria > Pseudomonadota > Gammaproteobacteria > Burkholderiales > Burkholderiaceae_C > Comamonas. Next base: position 10,464 of record JAEZZU010000198.1, read on the forward strand.
CGCAGGCCAGTTGCTGGCCAGATAGACCCCCATGGTGCTGCTGGAGCCGGACTGGTTGGTCCACAGCAGCAAAGCGATGGAGATGAGCAGGCCCAGCGCGGTACTGCCCACGTTGATCACCATCTTGATGGGCAGGCGCTCTTCGCGCAGCAACAGCATCAGCGCTGCTGCCAGCATGGGCAGCAGAATGGGACCGAGCATGAGATGCGGCATCAGCGATGCCAGCCATTGCAGGAACACACTCATGGCATCTCCTGCACGTCACGCGACTTCACGCCATCCACATGGTCGGTGCCAGACATGCCGCGCGAAGCCAGCAGCACGACGAGGAACAGCGCCGTCATGGCAAAACCGATCACGATGGCGGTGAGCACCAGGGCCTGTGGCATGGGGTCGGCGTAGTGCGCCAGTGTTTCAGGCACGCCGGGGCGCAGCACGGGTTCCTTGTCGATGGCCAGACCCTCACGGCCCATGCTGAAGATGAACAGGTTCACGGCATAGGACAGCAGGGACAGACCCACAATGACCTGGAAGGTACGGGGGCGAAGCAGCAGCCAGACGCCGGAGCCAGCCAGCACGCCAATGGCGATGGCGAGTATGGTTTCCATCAGCGCTCTCCTTCCTGAGCAGCTTGCTCTTCTTGCATGCGTGCGTGATAGCGATGGCCGCGCACGGACTGGTGGGCAATGGCGGTCAAGATCAGCAGGGTAGAACCCACAACCAAGGTGAATACTCCTATGTCAAAGAACGTGGCGCTGGCCAGGTGGATTTGTCCAATCCATGGCAGGCTGAAGTGGAAGGTGTGACTGGTCAGGAAGGGGTAGCCCGCGGTGATGGCCCCCAGACCCGTCAAGAGGGCGAACAGCAGGCCCAGGCCAATCCAGCGGCGTGGGTACAGCGGCATGTGCGCTTCCACCCACTGCGTGCCAGAGATGATGTACTGCAGCAGCAAGGCCACCGAGAACACCAGTCCCGCCACAAAGCCACCGCCGGGTTCGTTGTGACCACGCATGAAGAGGTAGATGGCCACCATGGTGGCAAAAGGAAGCAGCAGGCGCACCAGCACCGCGGGCACCATCAGATAACCCACGGCAGTGTCAGCCGCATTGCGGGGGTTGACCAGATCAGTCTGCAGGTCGCCCGGAATGTAGCGTTGCTGTTCGGGCAAGTCCATGGTCTCGCGCGCGGGGCGGAAGCGTCGCAGCAAGGCGTAGACCGTGAGCGCCACGATGCCCAGCACCACAATTTCGCCAAAGGTATCGAAGCCACGGAAGTCCACGAGCATCACATTGACCACATTGGTGCCGCCGCCTTCAGAAAGGGCGCGCTCCAGGAAGAAGGTCGAAGTGCTCTCGGGGAAGGGGCGGCTCATCATGGTGAAGGCCAGCCAGCCCACACCGCCGCTAGCGGCCAGCGCAATGAGGAAGTCGCGCAGACGACGGGCTCGCACGCTCAGATCGGTAGACAGTGCCGGTGCTTGCAGGTTTTTGTCGCGCTTGGGCAGCCAGCGCAGGCCCAGCAGGATCAGCACGGTGGTGACGACTTCCACGACCAGCTGTGTCAGCGCCAGGTCAGGGGCAGAGAACCACAGGAAGGTGATGCAGGTGCACAGGCCAGAGCCGCCGAGCATGATCAGCGCAGCCATACGGTGGTACTTGGCTTTCCAGGCAGCACCCAGAGCGCAGACCCCACCAATCACCCACAGCAGCACAAAGGCGGGCGACAGCGGCAGGTTGGCGCGATGGCCAATCGTGAGGCCCTGCAGCCACAGAGGCAGCGCTCCAGCGAGCAGTGCAATCAGTACCAGCCACAGCATCTGCCATTGCAGACGCTGCGTGTTGAGCAGACGGCGTGTGTCACGCGCCAGCAAGGTGATGCGGGCCAGCAGGTTCTCGAACACACGCTTGCCATCGATGCGCGAGAAGAGAGGTGCCTCGTCACCGAGTACCTCCTGCTTGCGCAGCCAGCGCAAGGCCAGATAGAGCACTATACCGCCCAGCAGTGCGACGATACTCATGATCAGTGGGGTATTGATACCGTGCCATACGGCCAGGCTGAAGTAGGGCAGGTTGCCACCGACGACTGGCAAGGCTGCGGCGTTCAGGAAAGCGCCCACGGTCCAGGCCGGGAAGATGCCCACCAGCAAACAGATCAGCACCAGCAGCTCCACAGGAACGCGCATCCAGTGTGGTGGCTCATGGGGCTTGCGTGGCAGGTCTGTGGCCTTGGGGCCGAAGAACACATCGACCGTGAAGCACAGCGAATAGGCCACGCTGAACATGCCCGCAATCGTGGCGGCCAGTGGCAGGGCCACGCGCACCCAGTGGTCTGCGTCCACAAACACGGTTTCTGCGAAGAACATTTCCTTGGACAGGAAGCCGTTCAGCAGTGGCACGCCTGCCATGGCCGCACTGGCCACACAGGCCAGCGTGGCCGTAATCGGCATCATCTTGCGCAGGCCGGAGAGGCGGTTCATGTCACGCGTGCCGCTTTCATGGTCCACGATGCCGGTTGCCATGAACAGGGAAGCTTTGAAGGTGGCGTGGTTCATGATGTGGAACACGGCAGCCACGGCAGCCAGAGCGCTGTTCAGACCCAGCATCAGGGTAATCAGCCCCAGATGAGAAATCGTGGAATAAGCCAGCAGCCCCTTGAGGTCGCGCTGGAACATGGCCAGAAAGCCGCCGAGCAGCAAGGTGGCAACACCGGCACCTCCCACCAGCCAGAACCACTGATCGGTCCCCGCCAGCACGGGCCACAGGCGCGCCATCAGAAAAACACCGGCCTTGACCATGGTGGCCGAGTGCAGATAGGACGAAACGGGGGTGGGTGCTGCCATGGCATGTGGCAGCCAGAAATGGAAGGGGAACTGCGCGCTCTTGGACAGTGCGCCCAGCAGAATCAGCACCAGCATGGGGGTGTACAGCTCGTGCGTTCGTACTTGCTCGCCCGCTGCCAGCACATTCTCCAGGTCATAGCTGCCCACGATGTGACCCAGCATCAGCATGCCGGCGAACATGCAAAGGCCCCCGGTACCTGTGACCGTCAGCGCCATGCGTGCGCCGCGGCGCGCATCCTTGCGGTGGTGCCAGTAGCCAATCAGCAGGAAGGAAAACAGGCTGGTCAGTTCCCAGAAGAACACCAGCTGGATGATGTTGCCGGACAGCACGACGCCCGACATCGCACCCATAAAAGCCAGCAAAAACGAGAAAAAGCGCGGAACAGGGTCCGCAGGTGACATGTAGTAGCGCGCATACAGCACGACCAGCGAGCCTATGCCCAGGACCAGCATGCTGAACATCCAGGCAAAGCCGTCCATGCGAACTACAAAGTTCAGCCCCAGTGCAGGCAGCCACACCAGTTCCTGACGTATCACTCCACCATCTGCCACTTCTGGAAACAGCATGGCGGCTTGAACGGTACAGACCAGCGCAATGATGCCGGCCAGCGTGGACTCGGTATTGCGCGCGTTAGCAGGTAATACAGCAGCCAGGACACTGCCGATGAAAGGAAGAAGAATGAGGGAGATCAGGGGCATGAATGTGTATTCAAGGGCCAGATATCTTTGCGTATGGAACGAAACAAAGCGTGTGGGGCACGCACGCTAGGAAATTTGGGAACAAAAAAACCCGCCATCGGCGGGCGTGCACTAAGCATAAAGGAGAAAACTAGCTTTTTTCTGGTTTTTTGCCTGCGCTTTGTGCGGGTTTTTCGGATTTTTCTGCAGGCTTATTGCTCTGGGTCGAGGCCTTTTGCGGCGCGCCGTAAGCCTGTCCGTTGATGGTCAGACCTGCTTCAGACAATTTGGCTGCAGATGTATGCGCAACTCCTTTGACGCGTGCAATAAAGTCTTCCCAGTTCTTGAACTGTCCTTGCTGGCGTGCTTCGACGATGCGAGAGGCTGTTGCCGGGCCGATGCCTTTGACGGCGGTCAGCTCATCGGCGGTGGCCTTGTTGGCATCGACAGCTGCCATGGCCAGCGCGGTGTACAGCGCTGCAAGGAAAACAAGCAATTTCTTGAGCATGCGAATATCTCCCTCCGTTGCGGAACGTTGTGGAAACAGATGCACGTATGCCGTGCAGTCCGCATGCTAAGAATCGGTGCGGGAAAATGTAACCGGGTCTGTGTGGTTTCTGGCTGATCGGCGCAGATCCGGTTTAATGGCCTTGTCAGTCAATGACTTTCGCGTAAATTGGTGCGTTTTTCTGCATTTTTGCCGTAGCGCGCAGCGATTACGGCAGACACCATCAGCTGCATGGGGTGAAACAGCATGATGGGCAGCACCATGGGGCCGACGATGGCTGCCGGAAACAGCACGTTGGCAATCGGAATGCCGCTGACCAGACTTTTTTGGGCGCCGCAAAACAAGATGGTGGCTTCGTCGCTGGCATCAAAGCTCAGACGACGACTGATCCAGATACACCAGAACATGGCGCACATCAGCAAGCCTGCGCAGACCAGCACCAGCATGAGCAGTGCGGTCCAGGGCAGCTGCTTCCACAGGCCAGCGACCACAGAGCCGCTGAATGCGGCATAGACCACCAGCAGGATGGAGCCCTGGTCCAGCAGCTTGATGTTGCTGCCGGCCTTTTGCAGAAAACCGGAAGTCCAGGGGCGCAGCCAGTGCCCCAGTGCAAAGGGCAGCAGCAGCTGCAGTGCGATCTTGCCTATGGATTCGAGCGGGTTGCCAATGCTGGCATCCTGCGCCAGCAAAATGCCCACCAGCAGCGGGGTGAACACAATGCCCATCAGTGTGGAGCCGGATGCGCTGCAGATGGCCGCCGGAATATTGCCGCGTGAGAGAGTGGTCAGCGCAATCGCAGACTGGACCGTGGCAGGCAGGGTACACAGAAACAGCACGCCAAACACCAGCTCACTGGGCAGCAGGTGTTTGAGCAGAGGCTGGGCCAGCCAGCCAAGCAGTGGAAAGAAGGCAAAGGTCGTCAGTGTGACGACCAGATGCAGCCGCCAGTGGCTGATGCCTGCCCAGATGGCGCTGCGCGAGAGTTTGCTGCCATGCAGGAAGAACAGCATCACGATGACGCCGCTGGTGATCTTGTCCAGGATGTCACCAAACTGGCCGGAGGCAGGAAGCACGCTGGCCAGTACGACGGTAGCCGCCAGTGCGATCGTGAAATTGTCGGGTCTCAGACGTTGGAAAAAACTCATCGCTCGATGGACTCCTGTGATTGCGGAGCAAAAAGTGCTAAATATCTGCCGGAAGCTGCCGATACGGAGATAACTTGTCGTCTTAAAGGTACTGCCTTATGTTGCTTGTCAGCCCAAGCTCTACAGATTCTGTCCATCCGCACCATGAGCGTTCCACGGTATTTCAGATGCCTGTGTTCAAGCCCGGGGTGCAGGTCATGCAGGGTGGCCGGCAGGAAGTTGTCAGCCATGTGGTCCTGCGCAGGCGTGAGATGATGGTGTATCTGGTTGGGAAGGAAGAGCCCGTGAAGCCAGAACATCTGAGCCTGACGCCTACCTGGTTTTCCACCACTCGCCGGCCTGAGACACTGCACTGGTATCTCTGAAGCAAAAAGCTCCATGACACAGGCATGGAGCTTTTTTTATGGCTGCTGACTGGCCATGGCCTCGCCCAGACGCACAGGCGTTGTTGCGGCCCAGTCTGCATTGAACTGCAGCGGACCAGGGGGGGTGAGCAGCACGACCGTGGAGCCGAGCAGGAAGCGTCCCATTTCAGCACCTTGCTCCAGATGGATGTTCTGGTCCGTGTAATCCCATTCGCGCACATGTCCGTGGCGGGGTGGATTCACTACGCCATGCCAGGTGGTGGCCATGCTGCCCACGATGGTGGCACCCACCAGCACCATGACGAAGGGGCCAAATGCACCCTCAAACACGCACACCACACGCTCATTGCGCGCGAACAGCCCGGGCACGCCTCGGGCTGTGGTGGGGTTCACCGAGAACAGGTCTCCGGGGACATGGATCATGCGCAGCAGACGCCCCGCACAGGGCATGTGGATGCGGTGGTAGTCGCGTGGGCTGAGATAGATGGTGGCGAAGTGCCCATCCTGAAACTGTGCGGCCAGCTGTGCATCACCACCCACCAGAGCCTGTGTGGAGTATGCATGTCCCTTGGCCTGAAAAATCTGATCGCCCTGAATGCGGCCGAGCTGGCTGACAGCACCATCCACGGGGCAGATCCAGTCTGAATCGGCCAGTGGACGCACGCCTGGCTTGAGTTCCCGGGTGAAAAAGTGGTTGAAGCTGGAATAGGCGGCAGGGTCCGGATGGAGGGCTTCGGCCATGTTGACCTGATAGCGACGGATGAACCAGCGAATGACGGCGGTGGTCACCGTGCCAGCTTCTCGACTGGCCAGGTAGCCCATGAGCTGCGTCAGTGCGCGCTTGGGAAGAAGGTATTGCGGGAGAACCGCGAGGCGATCAGACACGTGCAATCCACGAAGAAAAGGCAAAGGACTGGGGATTCTATAGGGTGTGGCAAGGGCCATGTGAGCGGCATGCCTGCGGCATGGCGTCAGGTTCTGCACAATGTCGCGGTGTTGCCGCAAACCAAGGCGGCCTGATATGAACAAGGTGTTAGTGCTTTTATGGACCCCCTGAGAAAGTCTTCGACCACACTGGATGCCCACCATGCGCAGCTTGGCAGATGGGCACTCTGGCTGCGTAACTTTTTGCCTGCTTCAGTACGAATTGGTTATGCGGAGGCTTTTCGCATCGCTTTGGGTGTGGCGCTGGGGGTGCTGATTACCGGCTGGCTTTCAAGGTGGTGGGACGGTGATCCAGACAATATCTGGATGGTGTCTTCGCTGGGAGCCAGCGCCGTATTGTTATTTGGTATGCCAGCCAGTCCTATGGCGCAGCCCTGGCCAGTGCTGGTGGGAACCATTGTCTCGGCACTGGTTGGCGCCCTGGTGCAGATGGTGGTGCCTGATACGGCCGTGGCCTGCGCACTGGCTGTAGGGCTTTCCGTCATATTGATGGTGCCTTTGCGTTGCATGCACCCGCCAGGAGCGGGTTTTGCAGCCTATGTGGTGCTGGAGCACCTGGACGGTGTGGGGCTGGTGATGTTCCCGATCCTGTTCAATATCGCTACGCTGCTGTTGTGTGCTGTGCTCTACAACGCTTTGACGGGGCGGCGCTATCCACACCCTCAGCATAGTCTCAAGCCAGGCAGCGCCGCTGGAGGATTGCAGACTTTTACATCGGCAGATGTGGACGCTGCACTGCGCCACTACAACCAGGTGCTGGATGTCAGTCGCGCAGACCTGGAAGGCTTGCTGCATGTGGCCGCGCGCTCGGCATTCAATCGCAACTTTGGCAATCTGCGCTGTGTGGACATCATGACCAAGCCTGTGTTCGCCGTGGAGCCCGGCGTTTCGCAAAAGGAAGCGTGGGCACTGATGCGGCAGGAGTGTGTCAAGGCGCTGCCAGTGGTGGATAGCGAAGGCCAGGTGCTTGGCATGGTGAGTACGGCGGACTTTGTGCGTCAGGCCAATATGGAAACCCCGGAAGGCATGGTGCAAAAGCTGCGCAACCTCGTCACCGGGCGTGGTACGAATAAAAGCAAGGTGCAGGATTTGATGGATGCGCAGGCGCCTGTGGTGCAGACGGATTGCATGCTGGTGGATCTGATGCCGTTGTTTTCTGCGGGAGAGTGCCACCACCTGCCGGTGGTGGATGCACAGCGCAAACTGGTGGGCATCGTGACCCAGACCGATCTGATTCGTGCACTTGGTGCAGCCATCAGCGTGCCAGCACAGTAGTGGGCTGGCACCGTTTTGCAGCGCGCGGTGTCGAGCGGTATCTCGCAGGAATTGCACGTGGCTGTATACGGAAAACTGCGTTGTTTTTGCAAGGATTCATGCCGAGCCGCTACAATAAGCGGTTATTTTTGTGGCTGAATATGCCACGCGACAATAGCGACATATTCCGTTGAGGCCCTCTGTTCGGTTTGCGCCCCGCGCAACCTTTCCTGCCGCGCAGATGCACACATACCTTGTATGGTTGCGAGGGCAGCGTGGTTTTGAAGCAAAGGCGCCGCAAGCAGATACCTATCCTTAAGAGCTAATTGAACATGGCGAAAGAAGAATTGATTGAAATGCAAGGCCAGGTTACCGAAGTCTTGCCCGACTCGCGTTTCCGTGTGACCTTGGAAAACGGCCACCAGCTGATTGCTTACACCGGTGGCAAGATGCGTAAGCATCACATCCGTATCCTGGCGGGTGACCGCGTTTCTCTGGAAATGTCTCCTTACGACCTGAGCAAGGGTCGTATTACATTCCGTCACCTGCCCAATCGTGGTCCAGCTCCCACGACATCGCGTTAACGATGGAATGCGCAGATTTTTTTGAAGTTTTCAAAACGGCGCAAAAAATCTGTATATAATTTGAGTCTTGTCGGAGCGTAGCGCAGTCTGGTTGCGCATCTGCTTTGGGAGCAGAGGGTCGCGAGTTTGAATCCCGCCGCTCCGACCATCAGATTGAAGGGCTAGATCGAAAGATCTAGCCCTTTTCTCATTTTGAATGTTTTTGGGCGCCAGGGCTTGTGTGGCTTGCGCAGGCTGCTATCAAAAATATGAAAATTTTTTGGTGAGTCCCATTTTTACGCGTATAATTCACGCATTGTCGGAGCGTAGCGCAGTCTGGTAGCGCATCTGCTTTGGGAGCAGAGGGTCGCGAGTTCGAATCCCGCCGCTCCGACCATCACATTGAAAAGGGCTAGATCGCAAGATCTAGCCCTTTTACGTTTTCTGCTTAGCTTGGATTTTGTGGAGTAGTTGG
>JAEZZU010000009.1 GCA_023418355.1 Pseudomonadota bacterium
GCTGAAAGCCGATTTCCATCATGTTGCCGCTCTGGTTTTCGCCCAGCACCTCACCCGCACCGCGGATTTCCAGGTCGTGCATGGCCAGGTAGAAGCCGCTGCCCAGTTCTTCCATCTGCTGGATGGCCTCCAGCCGCTGCTGGGCCTGCTTGGTCAGGCCTTCGACGTCGGGCACCATCAGGTAGGCATAGGCCTGGTGGTGGCTGCGGCCCACACGGCCACGCAGTTGGTGCAGCTGGGCCAGACCAAACTTGTCCGCGCGGCTGATGACGATGGTGTTGGCCGTGGGCACGTCAATACCGGTTTCGATGATGGTGGAGCACAGCAGCACGTTAAAGCGCTGGGCCACAAAGTCACGCATCACGCGTTCCAGCTCTCGTTCGGGCATCTGGCCGTGGGCCACGGCAATGCGGGCCTCGGGCAGGATTTCTTCGAGCGCCTGGCGGCGGTTCTCGATGGTCTCCACCTCGTTGTGCAGGAAGTAGACCTGACCGCCGCGCTTGAATTCGCGCAGCACGGCTTCGCGGATCACGCCCTGGCTTTCGGAGCGCACAAAGGTCTTGATGGCCAGGCGCCGTTGTGGTGCCGTGGCAATCACGGACAGATCGCGCAGGCCTTCCAGCGCCATACCCATGGTGCGCGGAATCGGGGTGGCCGTGAGCGTGAGCACATCCACCTCGGCGCGCAGGGCCTTCATGGCCTCCTTGTGACGCACGCCAAAGCGGTGTTCCTCGTCAATGATGAGCAGGCCCAGGTCCTTGAACTTCACGGAACTCGACAGCAGCTTGTGCGTGCCCACCACGATGTCCACCGAGCCTTCGCCCAGCCCCTGCAGTGCGGCATTGACCTCCTTGGTAGTGCGAAAGCGCGAGACCTCGGCCACGCGGATAGGCCACTTGGAAAAGCGGTCCACCAGCGTCTGGTAGTGCTGCTCGGCCAGCAAGGTGGTGGGTGCCAGAAAGGCCACCTGCTTGCCGTTCATGGCAGCCACAAAAGCCGCACGCAGCGCGACCTCGGTCTTGCCAAAGCCCACGTCGCCGCAGACGAGGCGGTCCATGGGCTGCGGACTGAGCATGTCGTGAATCACGGCATGGATCGCGGCTTTCTGGTCCGGCGTTTCCTCAAAACCAAAGTCCTGCGCGAACTGCTCGTAGTCCTGCGTGCTCAGTCGGAAGGCATGGCCCTGGCGCGCCGCGCGGCGGGCATAGATGTTGAGCAGCTCGGCCGCCGCATCGCGCACCTGCTCGGCGGCCTTGCGCTTGGCTTTTTCCCACTGCGTACTGCCCAGCTTGTGCAGGGGCGCAGATTCGGGCGTCACGCCCGTGTAGCGGCTGATGTGGTGCAGCTGGCTGACCGGGACGTAGAGCACGGCGTTGTCGGCATATTCCAGATGCAGAAACTCCTGCAGCGCGGGTGTGCCGTCTTCGTTTTTCTGCCCCACATCCATGTTGATGAGGCCGTGGTAGCGGCCAATGCCGTGCTGGCTGTGCACGACCGGGTCGCCCACCTTGAGTTCCGACAAGTCCTTGATCAGCGCATCCACATCGCTGACCTGTTCCTGCTTCTTGCGCCGGCGCGTGGTGCCCGCAGTGGCAAACAGCTCGGTCTCGGTGACAAAGTCAATGCCTTGCTCCACCCAGGCAAAGCCACGCATCAGGTTGGAGGTGGCAATGCCCAGTGGTTCTGCGGCCTCGCCCTGAAATTCCGCCAGTGAGTCAAAGGCGGGCGGGTTCAGGTGCGAAGAGCGCAGAAAGTCCAGCAGGCTTTCACGGCGGCCATCGCTTTCTGCCAGCACCAGCACGCGGCGGCCTGCGCTGCGCACATGGGACTGCAGGCGCTGCAGCGGGTCTTCAGCGCCACGTACCACGGACAGGTCCGGCAGGGCCTGGAACCAGGCGCTGTCTGGTACATCGTCTACCTTGGGGCGCAGGGCCAGCTGGGGGTAGGGCTTGGCGCAGGCATAGAACTGCTCGGCATTCAGGAACAGGGTCTCGGGCGGCAGTGCGGGGCGTTCCGGGTCGCCATGTACCAGGCGGTAGCGCTCCCTGGTGTCCTGCCAGAAGCGCTGAAAGGCCGGCTCCAGCTCGCCATGCAGCACCAGCGTGGCGTCCTCGCCCAGGTAGTCGAACACGGTGGCCGTGTCGTCAAAGAACAGCGGCAGGTAGTACTCGATACCGGCGGTGGCTACGCCCGCGCCCATGTCCTTGTAGATGCGGCTGCGCGTAGGGTCGCCTTCGAGCAGCTCGCGCCAGCGGTGGCGGAACTTGGCGCGCGCGTCCTCGTCCATGGGAAATTCGCGCCCGGGCAGCAGGCGCACATAGGGCACGGTGTCCTGGCTGCGCTGGGAGTCAGGGTCAAAGGTGCGGATGGTGTCGATCTCGTCATCAAACAGATCCACACGGTAGGGTACGGGCGAACCCATGGGGAAGAGGTCAATCAGCCCACCGCGCACCGCGTATTCGCCGTGGCTGACCACCTGCGAGACGTGCTGGTAGCCCGCCAGCGTCAGCTGGGCCTTAAGCTTGGCTTCATCGAGCTTCTGGCCCTGCTTGAATTCAAAGGTGTAGCCCGCGAGGAAAGAGGGCGGCGCCAGCCGGTACAGCGCCGTGGTTGCAGGCACCAGTACCACGTCGGCACCGTTTTCATGGTCACGCTGGCGGATGCGCCACAGCGTGGCCAGGCGCTCGCTGATCAGGTCCTGGTGTGGCGAGAAGGTGTCGTAGGGCAGGGTCTCCCAGTCGGGGAACAGGGCCGTGCGCAGCGCGGGCGCAAAGAAGGCCATTTCATCGATCAGGCGCTGCGCGTCGCTGGCATCGGCGGTGACGACAACGGTCAGGCGGCCAGCGCTTTTTTCGCGTTCGGCAAGACGTGCCAGCAGCAGTGCATCGGCACTGCCAACAGGCATGGGCAGGGCAAAACGTTTACCGGGCGAGAGTTTGGGCAAGTCCATGGGCGCAGAAATTTCTGAGTGCGACAGGCGCAGAGCCTGCAAAAAGCGCGGGAATGTGACCAGCTGCCGCTGGAGCGAAGCCGTCGATTTTAGAATGCGGCGCATGACTGACTTGCTAGCCGCCGCCAATGTGCCATGGTCCGCGCAGGGGCGTTTCTGGGGCCTGATTCCGTGTGCCGGTGTCGGTGCACGCGCCATTCCTGCGGG
>JAEZZU010000258.1 GCA_023418355.1 Pseudomonadota bacterium
GCCACGCGATGTTTTTGGTGCTACTGGTTGCATAGGAAGTAGATTACCATCGATAAGAGATTGTTATCGTGAGTTGTTAAATATTATTATATAACAACATACATAACATGTAATATTTAATACGTAATATAGAAAAAATACAACATATGTCAGGTGAAAACCAACTGCTCGCCGGATCTGGGGCGCAAAGCCTCACGCAGCTCAGCCAGAGCACGCTCAATGCCCTGCGTGAGCTGCTCAGAGAAGGTGAAGCAGAAAACACAGTGCGCAGCTACCAGAGCGCCATGCGCTACTGGGCAGGCTGGCACCAGTTCCGCATGGGGCAAGCCATTGCCCTGCCCTTGCCCGTGGAAACTGTGCTGCTGTTTATTGCGGACCACGCCCAGCGCAGCACGCCCTATGGCTTGCGTTGTGAGCTGCCTGCATCGATTGACGCTGCGCTGGTGCAGTCCGGCTGCAAGGCCAGGCTAGGTCCGCCCTCACACAACACCTTGGTGCACCGTGTGGCTGTCATGTCCAAGGCGCACCAGAACCGCGGGCTGCCCAACCCCTGTCATGACGAGCGCGTGCGCGAACTGCTCTCACGCACGCGCAAGGCCTACGCCAAACGTGGCGAGCGTGCACAGAAAAAAGCGGCGATCACCAAAGATGTGCTGCAAAAGCTGCTAGCCACCTGTGACGACAGCCTGCGCGGCAAGCGCGATCGCGCCCTGCTCCTGTTTGCTTGGAGCAGCGGCGGCCGTCGCCGCTCTGAAGTCAGTGCAGCAGACATGCAGTACCTGCGGCAAATTGGCCCGGATCAATATCTGTATGAACTGGCTGTCTCCAAAACCAACCAGAGCGGCGCAGACCTGCCAGAGAACACCAAGCCGGTGCTGGGAGCGGCAGGCAAAGCGCTGAGTGACTGGCTGCAGGCCAGCGGGATCACGGAAGGCGCCATCTTTCGCCGTATCCGCAAAGGTGGCCATGTGGGCGAGCCCCTGCAGGCACCCGCAGTACGCGCTATCGTCAAGGAACGCTGCGCTCTGGCGGGAGTGGAAGGTGATTTTTCAGCGCACTCCCTGCGCTCTGGTTTTGTGACGGAAGCTGGCAAGCGCAATGTGCCGCTGGCGGAGACCATGGCACTGACGGGGCACCAGAGCGTGGCGACCGTGCTGGGCTACTTCCGCGCGGAATCCGTGATCCACAACCAGGCCGCGAATCTGATGGATGAGGAGTAGCGCTGGCAGTGTTTGCGACTTCTATTAGAAAGAGAGCGGCCAGCGCTTGATTCATCTTGGTTTCAAGGTGAAGCATCTTCGAAATCAAGATTCATCAAGCGCTGACAGCTATGTTTTTTGCGTCTTGCACTGCCAGCAGGTCGGCATGCAGGTCACAAGAGCTGCGCAGATTTGCCTGCACAATACGCGCGCTGCAGCGCAGCATTTAAGCCCGTACATATATATAGAGCGTTTCAGGAGACCAGGACCATATGTCTGCCACCACTGCCCCGGCGAGTGTCGCCACAGGATTTGCCGAACAGCTGCGCCAGCTTTGTCTGGATGACTGGAATGCCTGCGTGCAGCACCGCTTCGTGCATGAGATTTTTGATGGCAGCCTCAGTGATGACGTGCTGCGCCGTTATCTGGTGCAGGACTATCAGTTCATCAACCGCTTTGTGGCATTGCTGGGCGCAGCCATTGCCAGTGCCGATGTGTTTGCACCTCGCGTTACGCTGTCGCAATTTGCAGCCATGATTACCAGCGATGAGAACACTTATTTTCTGCGCTGCTTTGATGCGCTGGGTGTTCCCGCGTCAGAACGCCTGCAGCCTGCGCTGACGGCGCCTACCCAGGCATTTCAGCAGCTCATGCATGAAGCGGCGCAAAGCCAGAAGTACGCCAACTGCATTGCGGTGCTGGCCGTGGCTGAAGGCCTGTACCTGGACTGGGCTGATCAGCCCGCCAAAAAGCATCTGCCCCTGCCTGCACGATTTGAGCATGCAGAATGGATCACGCTGCACGCGAATGACTTTTTCCGTGGCTTTGTCGGCTGGCTGCGCAGTGAGCTGGATCGCATTGCAACAGATCTGAGCGAGGCAGAGCGCACTGAAGCTGCCAGCTACTTTCAGCGTGCCGTACAACTGGAGCGACAGTTTTTTGACCATGTCTATGCCTGATGCGCAGGCTGTTGGCCTGCTTCATGCAAGCCTCTGATGCGTAAGCCAGCTTTTGTCAACTGCGGTTTCAGCTTTGCTGACCGCAGTTTTCTTTATCTTTTGGCTAAGTATTCGCACGAATGCAGGTGCGTAGATCAGCATCATTCACAAAATCAGTCGCCAAAGCGGTGATTCCAGAAGTTGTGATGTGCTGTCTTGAGAAGAAAAAATAAAACATTCAGCCAAGTAAATACTGTGCTTTAAGCACATTGCAGATCATGCATCGCGATATATTGCCCGGTTTAGATGCATTGCTGTGCTTTTGTGCAATAAAGCTTTGTTTATAACCACTAACTACACCATGCAAACAAACATGCA
>JAEZZU010000275.1 GCA_023418355.1 Pseudomonadota bacterium
CGGCTGAACAGCGTGACGGCGTAGCGCAGGTCAATGAAGCCGTGGGCTCACTCGACCAGATGACACAGCAAAACGCCGCCCTGGTCGAGGAAAGTGCTGCCGCAGCCCACAGCCTGCGCGCCCAGTCAGAGCACCTGCGTGCGCTGGTGCAGCGTTTCAAGGTGCAGCCTGGTGAGATGCAGCACGCGGCTGTGCCGCTGCACGGCCCTGCCTCTCTGGGGTTAGGCACCACGGTGCCATCTGCCCATCGCGCGCCAGCGCTGATCGCCTGAGCCTTCCTCTTGGTGCACAGCGGCATAAAAATTGCACCACAGCGGGGAATCACCATTTTCGTCCCCCGCCATGGATACTGCCCTGCACTTTCTGTCCGCTGCACGCCAGTGTGAAATCAACGAACTGCAGCAACTGCTGCGCACCAGCAGCCTGGTTCGGACACTGGCCGAACTGATCCATGCCTTGCAGAAAGAAAGAGGCCTTTCCAGCATCTGGCTTGCCAGCCAGGGCAGCCGGGCCGCGCAATCCTTGCAGGCACAGCGCATATCCAGCGATCAGGCCATTGCCACCGTGCGCGACATGCTGCATGCACTGGATGTATCCAGCCTTGCTGGCGGACAAGGCGCTCGCCTGTGCAGCGACATTGCCTATGTCCTGCAAGGCATTGAGGCACTGCCCGCTCTGCGCCACCACGTCACGCAGCAGCGCCTGAATGTCAACGATTCGACACAGGCTTACATTCGCCTGATTGCCGGCTTGCTGGCAGTTGTCTTTGAAGCGGCTGACAGTGCCACCTACCCCAGCATCTCTCGCCTGCTGGTTGCCATGTTCCACTTCATGCAGGGCAAGGAACTGGCCGGTCAGGAGCGTGCCACTGGTGCAGCCGCCTTTAGCGCGGGTCGCAGCGACAGCGAGCGCCAACAGCACTGGCTGCATTTGATTGAGTCGCAGGAACGCTGCTTTCAGGTATTTGCGGAATGCGCACCTGCCGAACTGATCCTAGAGTGGAATCAGCTCGTGCTTGCTGGTACAGACCAGCTCACCATCGAGCGACTGCGGCGCATTGGCTGCACAGCCACCGCAGACAGCGCACCGCTGCCACGCGATCTCAGCGAAGTGTGGTTTGAGGCATGCACCCACATCATGGATGGCATGCACCAGATTGAATCGCAACTGGCTCAGACGCTGGTTCAGGAATGTACGACCCACCTGCACAGTGCACAGCAAGCACTGCAGCAACCCGCCCAGCCCACACAGCCTGGCACCGAAGAGGAATGGCCTGAGTTCTTTGCCCAACCTTCCAGGCAGACCTGGGATGCCCAGCTTACGCCCCAGCTCAAAGCCTCCGTGCTGCAGGTCGTTCAGGAGCAGTCACAACGCCTGCAGACAATGCGTACCGAGCTGGAGGCCGTGCGGCAGGCACTGAACGAACGCAAAGTTGTGGAGCGTGCCAAGGGCATGCTGATGACGCAGCAGAACCTCAGTGAAAGCGAAGCCCATAAGCTGCTTCGCCAGACCGCCATGACACAGAACCGCCGCATTGTGGATGTGGCTCAGTCTGTGCTGTCCATGGCTGAACTATTGAACCTGCGCGCAACATAAGCTGGCACGCTTCCTGCATGACAGGTACACGAATCCCGGCCAACGGCGGTCTGGAGTCAGTACTTCAAGGACAACGGCGTCCCCATCCCCTGCCCCGGCAGGCTGGATCGGGACGCCGTTGTGCTTTCTACCTCTTACGCGTTCTCTTAGTTCAGCCTCGAAGGAGCAGCACCATGGCATCTATCCCCTCTGCCACCCCCCTTGCGCAAACTGCCGCCAGCCCCTCCCGCCGCCACTTTCTGAGCCAGTCCGCCGGCATGGCGGCTGGCGCCATGCTCTATGCACAGCTGGGCCACCATGGTGCCTGGGCTGCAGGATCTGACGCCCCTGAAAAAAAGGAAGTCAAGATCGGCTTTATCCCGCTGACCGACTGCGCCAGCGTGGTCATGGCATCGGTCCTGGGTTTTGACCAGAAATACGGCGTCAAGATCATCCCCACCAAGGAAGCCAGCTGGGCCGGCGTGCGTGACAAGCTCAGCAACGGTGATCTGGACATGGCCCATGTGCTCTACGGTCTGGTCTACGGCCTGCAGCTGGGCGTGGGCGGCGCCAAGAAAGACATGGCCGTTCTGATGACGCTCAACAACAATGGCCAGGCCATCAGCCTGTCCAAGAAACTGGCAGACAAAGGTGCCGTGGATGCTGCCAGCCTGGCCCAGCTGATGGCCAAGGAGAAGCGCGACTACACCTTTGCCCAGACCTTCCCCACCGGCACCCACGCCATGTGGCTGTACTACTGGCTGGCCAGCGCAGGCATCAACCCCTTCAAGGATGCCAAGGTCATCACCGTTCCCCCTCCCCAGATGGTGGCGAACATGCGCGTGGGCAACATGGACGGTTTCTGCGTGGGCGAGCCCTGGAATCACCGCGCCATCATGGACAAGATTGGCATCACTGCCGTCACCTCGCAGGACATCTGGCAGGACCATCCCGAAAAAGTGCTGGGCACCACAGCCGATTTCGTCCAGCAGAACCCCAACACCGCGCGCGCCGTGATGATGGCCATCCTCGAAGCCAGCCAGTGGATTGACGCCAGCCTGCAAAACAAGGTGAAGATGGCTGAAACCATTGCCGACAAGTCCTACGTCAACACCAGCGTGGACGCCATCAACCAGCGCATTCTGGGCCGCTACCAGAACGGCCTGGGCAAGACCTGGGACGATGCCAACCACATGAAGTTCTTCAACGACGGCAGCGTGAACTTTCCCTATCTGTCAGACGGCATGTGGTTCCTCACCCAGCACAAGCGCTGGGGCTTGCTCAAGGAGCACCCCGACTATCTCGCCGTGGCCAAGCAGATCAACCAGATTGATCTGTACAAGCAGGCTGCTTCACAGCTGAACATTGCGGTGCCCAAGAACGTCATGCGCAGCAGCAAACTCATTGACGGCAAGGTCTGGGACGGCAGCAACCCCGCCCAGTACGCCGACAGCTTTGCCATCAAGGTCTAAGGAGCAACGCCATGGTCAGTGCCGTTTTCCACACCCCGGCGCCTGCTGCGCCCAGCGCAGCACCTGCGAGCAGCGCCACTCCATCGGTCTCCACAATGGATCACAGCGCAAGTGCGGCGACACCTGCGAGCGCTGCCAGCGCACCACCGGCGAAAGCACCTGCGTCACAGACGGTACGCAAGCTCGCCAGCGCGGCGTTCCCGCCCTTGCTGGGCTTTGTGCTGCTGATCGGCATGTGGTCGCTGATTTCCAGCTCCACCGACGGCGCCATTCCTACCCCTCAGGCCACATGGCAACAGGCCCTTACCGTGTTCAGCGATCCGTTCTATCGCAATGGTCCCAATGACCAGGGCATTGGCTGGAATGTGCTGTCTTCACTGGAACGCGTGGCCATGGGCTTTGGTCTGGCGGCACTGGTCGGCATTCCGCTGGGCTTTGTGATCGGGCGCTTTGCCTTCCTCTCACGCATGTGCAACCCCATCATTGGGCTGCTGCGCCCCGTCTCGCCGCTGGCCTGGCTGCCAATTGGCCTGCTGGTCTTCCAGGGTGCCAACCCTGCCGCCATCTGGACCATCTTTATCTGCTCCATCTGGCCTATGGTCATCAACACGGCTGTCGGCGTGCAGCGTGTACCGCAGGACTACATGAACGTAGCCCGCGTACTTAACCTCTCCGAATGGAAGATTGCGACCACCATCCTGTTCCCTGCCGTGCTGCCCTATCTGCTGACGGGCGTGCGTCTGGCCGTGGGCACTGCCTGGCTGGTGATCGTGGCGGCGGAGATGCTGACCGGCGGCGTAGGCATTGGCTTCTGGGTCTGGGACGAGTGGAACAACCTGAACGTGACCAACATCATCATCGCCATCTTTGTGATCGGCGTGGTCGGCCTGATGCTGGAATGGGCACTGATCAAGCTGGCTTCGGCCTTTACGTATGAGGAGGTGAAGTCATGAGCGACAAATTCATTGATATCCAGAACGTTGCACAGACCTTCCAGACCAGCAAGGGGTTGTTTCCGGCACTGCGCGACATCCACCTCAGCATTGCCAAGGGTGAGTTTGTCAGCCTCATCGGCCACTCGGGCTGCGGCAAGTCCACGCTGCTGAACCTGATTGCCGGACTGACCACGCCCACAGCAGGCGTTCTGCTGTGCGCCAACCGCGAGATCAAAGGCCCCGGCCCTGAACGTGCCGTGGTGTTTCAGAACCACTCGCTGCTGCCCTGGCTGACCTGCCACGCCAATGTCTATCTGGCTGTCGAGCGTGTGTTTGGCAAGCAGGAAAGCAAGGCCCAGCTCAAGACCCGCACCGATGCGGCGCTGGAACTGGTGGGGCTGAGCCATGCAGCCAGCAAGCGCCCGGGCGAAATCTCCGGCGGCATGAAGCAGCGCGTAGGTATTGCCCGTGCGCTATCGATGGAACCGCAGGTACTGCTCATGGACGAACCCTTTGGTGCGCTTGATGCGCTCACGCGCGCCAAGCTGCAGGATGAGCTGCTGGAGATCGTGGCCCGCACGCAGAGCACTGTGGTCATGGTCACGCACGATGTGGACGAGGCCGTGCTGCTGTCCGACAAGATCGTGATGATGACCAATGGCCCGGCCGCCACCATTGGTGAAGTGCTGCCCGTACCTCTGCCCCGTCCACGTGATCGCGTGGCCCTGGCCGAGGATGCGGAATACCAGCGTTGCCGCAAGGCTGTGATCGACTTTCTCTACACGCGCCAGAAGCACGTGGAACAAGCGGCCTGACCACACAAGACCTCTGCCAACAAGCCACCAGCCCTGTGCAGGTGGCTTTTTTTATGTGCTGCACATTTCGCAATGCACACCTTGGTGCAAATGCACCATCAAAGTGCAGCAAGGCAGCGAGCGCTCCCAGCTTCAGGCATCCACAAGGGCCGCTATGCCTGGCACAGCTTTTGCAGTAAACAGCACGCAGCCAAAGCTGGCTGCAGGGTTGAGGTGCAACGACGGACCAAGAACCCAAGACAAAGGCGTCTTTCCGCGCAGCCATGCTGTGCAGGAACGACGCCTTTTTTGTTTCCTAGTCCACGCACGAGGGTCGTAATGAAAAAGTTCAAACTGGTCTTGGTTGGCAACGGTATGGCCGGCATCCGCACGCTCGAAGAGCTGCTCAAGATTGCCCCCGATCACTATGAGATCACCGTCTTTGGTGCCGAACCCCACCCCAACTACAACCGTATCCTGCTCTCGCCCGTGCTGGCCGGTGAACAGACGCTCGAAGAAATCGTGCTCAACGACTGGAACTGGTACCACGACAACGGCATCACGCTGCATGCGGGCTATCAGGTCACGGAAATCAACCGCATTCAGCGCACAGTCACAGCCACCAACAGCGAGGGCCAGACCATCACGTCCACCTACGACCGCCTGGTGCTGGCCACGGGATCGAACCCGTTCATCCTGCCCGTACCCGGTGCCGACTTGGACGGTGTTATCGGCTACCGCGATATTGCCGACACCCAGGCCATGATCAATGCCGCCGAGCGTTACACGCAGGCCGTGGTCATCGGCGGCGGCCTGCTGGGGCTGGAAGCCGCCAACGGCCTGAGCAAGCGTGGCATGCAGGTCTCGGTCGTGCATGTGAACGACTGGCTCATGGAACGCCAGCTGGACGACGTCGCCGGCAAGATGCTGCAGCAGTCCCTGCAATCACGCGGCCTGAACTTTCTGATGCAGGCGCATACGCAGGAACTGCTGGGCGACGACTACGGCCGCGTCCGCGCCGTGCGCTTCAAGGATGGCGGCGAAGTGCCCGCACAGCTGGTGGTGATGGCCGTGGGCATCCGCCCCAACACTGCGCTCGCGCAAAGCGCCCACCTGCATGTGGATCGCGGCATTGTGGTCAGCGACACCATGCAGACCGTGACCGACCCACGCATCTACGCCGTGGGGGAATGCGCCAACCACCGTGGCATCGCCTACGGTCTGGTGGCCCCGCTGTTCGAGCAGGCCAAGGTGCTGGCCAATCATCTGGCCGAATGGGGCATTGCACGCTACACGGGCTCGCTGACCTCAACCAAGCTCAAGGTCACGGGTATTGACCTGTTCTCAGCCGGCAACTTCAAGGGCGATGCCGACACTGAAACCATCGTCCTGCGTGACCCTTTTGCACCAGGCGGAGGCATCTACAAAAAGCTGGTCATCAAGGACGACAAGCTGGTCGGTGCCTGCCTGTATGGCGACACCGTCGACGGCAGCTGGTACTTCAAGCTGCTGCGCGAAGGCCGCTCGGTAGCTGACATCCGTGACCGCCTGATCTTTGGTGAATCCAATATTGGTGACAGTGGCCATCAGGGTCACAACAAGGCCTCCAGCATGCAGGACAGCGATGAGGTCTGCGGCTGCAACGGCGTGACCAAGGGGGCGATCTGCAAGGCCATCAAGGAAAAAGGCCTGTTCACGCTGGAAGACGTGCGCAAGCACACCAAGGCCAGCGCCAGCTGCGGCTCCTGCACGGGGCTGGTCGAGCAGATCATCATGTTCACCGCCGGCGGTGACTATTCCGCCGCCCCCAAGACCAAGGCCATCTGCGGCTGTACCAGCCATGGCCACCAGGCCGTGCGCGATGCCATTCGCGAGCAGCACCTGCTGCGCATCAGCGATGTGCTTGAGGCACTGGACTGGCAGACACCCAACGGCTGTGCCACCTGCCGCCCGGCCATCAACTACTACCTGATCTCCACCTGGCCCAAGGAGGCGCAGGACGATCCGCAAAGCCGCCTGATCAACGAGCGCTCGCACGCCAACATCCAGAAAGACGGTACTTACAGCGTGATTCCACGCATGTGGGGTGGCGAAACCAGCGCCGATGAACTGCGCCGCATTGCCGATGTCGTGGACAAGTACCAGATCCCCACGGTCAAGGTCACGGGCGGCCAGCGTGTGGACCTGCTGGGTGTCAAGAAGGAAGACCTGGTAGGTGTGTGGCGTGATCTGGGCATGCCCAGCGGCCATGGCTATGCCAAGGCGCTGCGCACCGTCAAGACCTGTGTGGGCAGCGAATGGTGCCGCATGGGCACGCAGGACAGCACCCAGATGGGCAAGGACCTGGAACGCGCCATGTGGCGCATGTACGCCCCGCACAAGGTCAAGTTCGCCGTCAGCGGCTGCCCGCGCAACTGCGCCGAGGCCGGCATCAAGGACGTGGGCATCATCGGCGTGGACAGCGGCTGGGAAATGGTCATTGGCGGCAATGGCGGCATCAAGACCGAGGTGGCCCAGTTCTTCACCAAGCTCAAGACCGCCGAGGAAGTGCTGGAGTACACGGGGGCCTTCATGCAGCTGTACCGCCTTGAAGGCTGGTATCTGGAGCGCACCGTCCACTTCCTGGAGCGCGTGGGCATGGACTATGTGAAGCAGCGCATCCTCGAAGACCATGCCGGCCGCAAGGCACTGTGGGAACAGCTGCAGTTTGCGCTCGATGGTGAGCCCGACCCCTGGTTTGAGTTCAGCAAGGCTGCCGTCGATACGCGCCAGTTTGACCGCGTCATTCCCATCCAGGCAGCCGCGCCTGCCGCTCCTTCTGTTCCCGCCTGAACACACTGCTTGAAAAGGAATACCCCATGACAACCTGGCAACTCATTTGTGCAGTGGACGACATCCCCGTGCTCGGCGCACGCCGCGTGGCCCGCCCACAGGGGCTTGATATCGCCGTGTTTCGCAATACCAGCGACGAAGTCTTTGCGCTGCTGGACCGCTGCCCGCACAAGGGCGGCCCGCTCTCCCAAGGGCTGGTCTTTGGTCGCAGCGTGGCCTGCCCGTTGCACAACTGGACGATTGCGCTCGACAACGGCCATGCCGCCGCGCCCGACGAAGGCTGCACACCCAGCTTCCGTGTGAAGGTGGAGGACGGACAGGTCTATCTGGACGCGGAAGAACTCTCCACCCTCGCGCTGGATCTAGCACGCCCCATCGCCGGCCCTGCCCAGCGTTGCAGCGGCCAGCGCTGCAACAGCGTGGCCTGACGCAGCACCACCAAGGATGCGCCCATGACCACCATCACAACCCGTTCTACCTGCCCCTACTGCGGTGTCGGCTGCGGCGTGCTGATTGACAGCGATGGGCAGCGCATCACCGGCGTGCGCGGCGACCCAGACCATCCCGCCAACTACGGCCGCCTGTGTACCAAGGGCAGCACGCTGCACCTGAGCAGCGACCCTGTATTGGCACGCCAGACGCGGCTGCTGCAGCCCATGCAGCGCCTGCAGCGCGGCGGCCAGGCACAGCCCATCAGCTGGGACAGCGCCATCGAATTTGTCGCCACCCGCATTGCCGATACCGTGCGCCAGCACGGGCCAGATGCCATCGGCCTCTACGGCAGCGGCCAGCTGCTGACCGAGGATTACTACGTCTTCAACAAGCTCACCAAGGGTCTGTTGGGCACGAACAATATCGACACCAACTCGCGCCTGTGCATGAGCAGCGCCGTAGCAGGCTACAAGAGCACGCTGGGCGCTGATGCGCCGCCTGCCTGCTATGAAGATGTGCAGCATGCGCAGTGCCTGTTCATCGTTGGCAGCAATGCCGCCTGGGCACACCCTGTGCTGTTCCGGCGCATCGAAGATGCACGCGCGGCCAACCCGCAGCTCAAGATCATCGTGGCCGACCCGCGCCGCACTGAGACAGCGGACATGGCGGACCTGTACCTGCCTCTGCAGCCCGGCACCGATGTGCTGCTGTTTCACGGCATGCTGCACATCATGCTGTGGGAGGGCTGGATAGACCATGACTACATCGCCCAGCACACCACGGGCTTTGCGGACCTGAAACAGCTGGTGCGCGATGCCACGCCCGAGAAGGTCGCGCGCACCTGCGGGATTGTCGAAGCGGATCTCCATCAGGCCGCGCGCTGGTTTGCACTTGGCGGTAATACCGGCACTGCACAGCAGCGCCAGCCTACGCTCAGCCTGTACTGCCAGGGCCTGAACCAGAGCAGCCATGGCACTGCCAAGAATGCGGCTCTCATCAACCTGCACCTGGCTACAGGGCAGATTGGACACTCCGGGGCAGGGCCGTTTTCGCTCACCGGTCAGCCCAATGCCATGGGCGGGCGTGAGGTGGGCGGCCTGTCCAACCTGCTCAGCGCCCACCGCGACATGGCCAACCCTGCGCACCGGGACGAAGTGGCCGCACACTGGGGGGTGGACAGCGTACCCGCCACGCCCGGCAAGAGCGCCGTGGAAATGTTCGAGGCCGCCGCCAGCGGCCAGATCAAGCTGCTGTGGATTGTCTGTACCAACCCGGCGCACAGCATGCCCGACCAGCCACTGGTGCGCCGCGCTCTAGAAACCGCAGAACTGGTCATCGTGCAGGATGCATTTGCCACCACCGCCACGGCTGGGTTTGCAGACATACTGCTGCCCGCCACCACCTGGGGGGAAAAGCTCGGCACGGTGACCAACAGCGAACGCCGCATCTCCCGCGTGCGTGCTGCCTTGCCGCCTCTTGGCGAGGCTCGGCACGACTGGCAGATTGCCGTGCAGGTAGCGCAGCGCCTTGAAGCCCTGCTGCGCCCCGGCCAGCCCACGCTGTTTCCGTATGACACAGCGCACCCAGCCGCAGGCGCCCAGACCATCTGGGAAGAACACCGTGAAAGCACACGCGGGCGTGATCTGGACATTACCGGGCTTTCGTGGGAGCTGCTGGAACAGCGTGGCCCACAGCAGTGGCCGTTTCCAGAAGGTGCTAGGCAGGGCCAGCCTCGCCTGTATGCCAACGGCATCTTTCCCACAGCCGATGGCCGCGCACGCTTTGCGGCCCAGCCCTACCAGCCTGTGGCCGAAGCCCGCAGCGCACGCCGCCCGTTCAGCCTGACCACGGGCCGTCTGCGCGATCACTGGCATGGCATGAGCCGCACCGGCCAGGTGGCACGCCTGTTTGCCCATGTGCCGGAGCCGCAGCTGCACATGCACCCGCAGGACATGGAACGCCGCCGCCTGCAGGCCGGCCAGCTGGTGCGCGTGGAAAGCCGCTATGGTGCACTGATTGCGCCCGTGCAGGCCGATACCACGCTGGGCCTGTCTCAGCTTTACATGCCCATGCACTGGGGCCAGGAGTACCTGAGCGGGCACGATGAGCAGGGCCTGCCCGTGGCTGGCGTCAACCAGCTGACCACGCCCGTGTTCTGCACCCAGTCCAAACAGCCCGAACTCAAGCATGTGCCCGTGCGCGTCGAGCCTGTGGAGCTGCCCTGGCAGCTGGTCGCTGCCGCATGGCTGCCTGCGGATGAAGTGCTGGCCGTGCGCCAGCAACTTGCCGCCCTGATGCCGGCTTTTGCCTTTGCCAGCTGCATGCCCTTTGGCAGTACAGGTACTTTGCAGGATGCTGCTTCATCGCGCAGCGGTGTGCTGCTGCGTGCGGCCAGCGAGCGGGCACCGGATGCTGCACTGCAGCAGCACATTGCACGCCTGCTGCAACTGGAAGGCGACAGCCTGCTGCACTATGCCGACCCACATCGCAGCCACAGCCGCACGCTGCAGCTGCGCCGTGGCGAACAGGCAGCCATCCATCTGGAGGCCATGATGCTCTGCGGTGATGCCAGCGCCGCCGCAACCTTGCTACCACTGCTGCAGGCCCAGCAGGCACTGCCCTTCACCAGCCAGCAACTGCTGCGCCCCGATATGCAGGCAACTCCCGTAACACCTGCACGCCAGATAGTGTGCAGCTGCTGGGGTGTAGATGCAGCAGCCATCCGCGAGCAGCTCTCAAACTGCCACGGCAGCGATGCCGAACGCCTGCGCCAGCTGCAAGACCAGCTGCACTGCGGCACGCAATGCGGCTCCTGCCTGCCCACGCTGCGCCAGCTGGTGCAGCAAACGCCAGCCGCAGCCCTAGCCACCAGCGACACCACCTCTTGATACGGAGCCTCACCATGACGCACGCCCCTCTGACGCTGATGCCTAGCAGCTGCACCCTGGTCGGTGCCGGTCCCGGTGATCCCGAACTGCTCACCCTCAAGGCGCTCAAGGCCATCCAGCATGCCACCGTCCTGCTGGTCGATGATCTGGTCTCTCCCGCCATTGTGGCTCTGGCTACACCCGGCACCCGCATCGTCCATGTCGGCAAGCGTGGCGGCTGCCAAAGCACACCGCAGGCCTTTATCGAAAAGCTCATGCTGCAAGCCGTCAAGGACGGGGAGCATGTGGTACGCCTCAAAGGCGGTGACCCGTTCATCTTTGGCCGGGGCGGTGAAGAGGTCGAGCACCTGCGTGCAGCGGGTGTACAGGTCCAGGTCATCAACGGCATCACCGCAGGACTGGCCGGATTGACCAGCCTGGGCGCGCCCATGACACACCGTGACCGTGCCCATGGAGTGCTCTTTATCACCGGCCATGCCAAGCCCGGTGGTGAGCTGCCCGACTGGCGCCAGGTTGCCGCTACGGCGCAGGCTGCGAAACTCACGCTGGTGATCTATATGGGCGTGGCAGCGGCGGCGCAGATAGCCGAAGCGCTACAGGCCGGAGGCCTCGCCAGCGATACGCCCGCTGCCATCATCCAGCACGCCAGTCTGCCCCAGCAGCGCCACGCCATCACCACACTGCAGGCGCTGGCGCACACCATGCAAACGCAGCAATTGGGCAGCCCCAGCATTCTGGTGATTGGCAATGTGGTGCGCGGCGTGGCCAGCGTGCAGCACAGTGCACAGAACGGAGCAGATGCCTTGCGTGCTGCAGGGTGAGCGCATTTTTTATTTTTAATAGCTGCCAGCGCTTATGTATCAAGCGCTGGCAGCCATTTTTATGCTCAAAGTTTCAGCAACCCTCAGCGACCGCCGGTGATGTAGTGCTCCAGCTGCTCAATCACAAACTGCTGCTGAGAGATGATGCTTTTGACCAGATCACCAATCGAGATCAGCCCCAGCAGCTTGCCGTCGTCCACCACCGGCAGGTGGCGCAGGCGCTTGCGGGTCATCAGCTCCATGCATTCTTCGCTGGTCTGGCTGGGCTGCACAAACAGCACGGCGCGCGTCATCACATCGCGCACCGGTGTGTCCACGGAGGCACGGCCCATCAGGGCGATCTTGCGGGCATAGTCGCGCTCCGTGAAGATGCCTACGATGGACTCGCCCTCCATCACCAGCAGCGCGCCGATGTCCTTGTCGGACATCAGGCGCAAGGCGTCATACACCGTGGCCGTGGGTGCAATGCGGATCACCGTGGACACAGCTTTGGACTTCAGAA
>JAEZZU010000320.1 GCA_023418355.1 Pseudomonadota bacterium
CGTCCAAGTGCTCCAGCCCCACGGAGATACGAATAAGTCCCTGACCCAGACCTGCAGCTTGACGCTGCTCCTCAGTCAGGCGGCCATGCGAAGTGCTGGCGGGATGGGTGATGGTGGTCTTCACATCACCCAGGTTAGCCGTAATGCTACACACTTGGGTATGGTCGACAACGTGGAAGGCGTTCTTGCGCAGTTGTTCAGGGGTATCGCCCTTCACGTCAAAGGACAGCACCGCGCCGCCCATGCCGTTTTGCTGGCGCATGGCCAGTTCGTGCTGGGGGTGGCTCTTCAGACCGGGGTAGTACACACGTGCGACCTTGGGGTGTGCTTCCAGCCACTGTGCCAGCTCGAGCGCGGCGGCGCTTTGGGCCTTCACGCGCAGGGTCAGCGTTTCCAGGCCCTTCATCACCGTCCAGGCATTGAAAGGTGCTGCGTTCAGGCCGCCGCTGCGCAGGAAAGTGCCCATGACCTTGTCCACCAGCGCAATGCTGCCGCAGACTGCGCCAATCATGGTACGGCCCTGACCATCCAGGAACTTGGTGCCCGAATGCACCACGACATCAGCACCCAGCTTGGCGGGCTGCTGCAGGATGGGGGTGGCAAAGCTGTTGTCCACGGCCAGCAAGGCGCCGTGGGCGTGAGCCAGATCGGCCAGTGCAGCGATGTCGCACAGGTCAGTCAGCGGATTCGTGGGGGTTTCTGCAAAGAACAGGCGTGTGTTGGGCTTGATCGCAGCCTTCCACTCGTTGATGTCGGTTTGCGACACAAACGTAGTTTCCACGCCAAAGCGGGCCATTTCCGTGCCCAGCAGCTTGATGGTGGAACCAAACATGGAACGCGAGCACACCACATGGTCGCCGGCCTTCAGCGTGGTCAGTGCCACCAGCAGGATGGCCGACATGCCGGTGGTAGTGGCCACCGCGCATTCCGTGCCTTCCATGGCTGCGAGGCGCTTTTCAAAGCTGGTCACAGTGGGGTTGGAGGTACGGCTGTAGGTATAGCCCTCTTCCTGCGCAGCAAAACGGCGGGCTGCGGTCTCGCAGTCGGGCTGGATGAAGCTGCTGGTCATGTACAGCGCTTCGCAGTGCTCGCCCCACTGGCTGCGAGGCAAGGCTTCACGCACAGCCAAGGTTTCAGGATGCAGACCTTCTGGGAGTGTTTTATCGGTCACGACGGCTATTCCTCTATCTCAAACAGGGTGTGGCGTACCTTCTTGGCACGCCATAAAAAAAGGAGCACCTAGCGCTTGATCCATGGGCACTTCAAAGCTAAAAGCCTTGGAAATGCTTGCCAGATCTGCGCTAGCAGCTCCTCTTATTGTGATACCGGGCTTATGACGCCCAGTTTAGAACTTATTGCGCCTGGGCGTTAGGCAGCGACAGGCGGGAGGTATCCACATCCGACTCGTCACCACCGGCGTTGCGGCCTTCATTCAGTGCTGTGACTTCTTCGTCCGAAATATCGCCGGTGATATAGACACCATCAAAGCAAGAAGCTTCAAAGCCCTGCACGGCAGGATTGATCTTGCCAATAGTCTGCTTCATGGCATCCACGTCCTGATAGATCAGTGCGTCGCAGCCAATCACTTCACGGATTTCTTCCACGGTGCGACCGTTGGCCACCAGCTCGGACTTGGTGGGCATGTCAATGCCATAGACATTGGGGTAACGCACGGGAGGCGCAGCAGACGCCAGATACACCTTCACGGCACCGGCATCACGCGCCATCTGCACGATTTCCTTGGAGGTCGTACCACGCACGATGGAGTCATCGACCAGCAGCACACGGCGGCCCTTGAACTCGCTGCTGATGGCATTGAGCTTCTGGCGCACCGACTTCTTGCGTGCAGCCTGGCCGGGCATGATGAAGGTACGGCCCACGTAGCGGTTTTTCACAAAACCTTCGCGGTAGGGCTTGCCCAGCAACTGGGCCAGCTGCATGGCGCTGGGGCGGCTCGATTCAGGGATGGGAATCACCGCATCGATTTCATCGGGTGCGACGGTGGATATCACGCGCTTGGCCAGGGTCTCGCCCATGTTCAGGCGGGCCTGATAGACCGAGATGCCGTCGATGGTCGAGTCGGGACGTGCCAGATACACGTACTCGAACACGCAGGGGTAGAGCTGGCTCTTTTCCGCGCATTGCTCGGTGTGGACCGTACCGTCATTGGTAATGAACACAGCCTCGCCGGGAGCGATGTCACGCTCCACCGTATGCAGCGTGCCTTCCAGCGCTACGGATTCGCTGGCCAGCATGTAGGTGCCGTCTGCACCACGGCCCAGGCACAGCGGGCGAATACCAAAGGGATCACGGAAAGCCACCAGGCCGTAGCCTGCGATCAGCGCGATCACGGCGTACGAGCCCTTGATGCGCTTGTGCACGGCGCGCACGGCCTGGAACACTTCATCGGGCGTCAGCGGTGCGCCGCTGGAAGCACGGCCGATTTCGTGCGCCAGCACGTTGAGCAGCACTTCAGAGTCGCTCTCGGTATTGGTGTGGCGGTGGTCGGTTGATGCCAGCTCTTCACGCAGCTGCTTGGCATTGGTCAGGTTGCCGTTGTGCACCATGACGATGCCAAACGGTGCATTCACGTAGAAGGGCTGTGCTTCTTCTTCGCTGGAGGCGTTGCCCGCCGTGGGATAACGCACCTGCCCCAGACCCACATTGCCCGGCAAGGCGCGCATGTTACGGGTGCGAAACACGTCCCGCACCATGCCCTTGGCTTTGTGCATGAAGAACTTGCGTTCCTGCTGAGTGACGATACCGGCAGCATCCTGGCCGCGATGCTGGAGCAGCAGCAAGGCGTCGTAGATCAGTTGATTCACAGGCGTGGTGCTTACCACCCCGACGATTCCACACATAGTCGATTTCCATCTATGCGAGATTGCTCTCGCGGTCTTTGCTTGCAGACCGTGCCAGCGGCACAGCCCTCACTCTCTCAGGTGGAAGGCAACAACCTTCCCCATTGCACGGACAGCGCGGGCAAGACACTTGCCACCGCATCTGTTAACCATGGCGCAGCCTGCGATTGTGTCCACCAATCATGCTCACGCAGAGGTGTGGAAACTACGACCACCGCCAGCACCAAAATCAGTACAGCTGCACGCAGAACGCCAAAAACAGCACCTAGCGTTCTGTCCACAGGCCGCAAACCGACAAATTCCACGAGTTGTTTGGCCAAGGCACTGAGCAGTCCCCAGGCAAACACAATCAAAACAAAGGCCAGCACAAAGCCAATGCCGTATTGCACGGCTGGATCAAAGCCATCGAGCGGCAGCCAGGCCGCCACATCTTCGGCAAACAGACGCGCAACAAAAAAACCGACCACCCAGCCAACGAGTGAAAACAGCTCAAAGACCAGGCCACGCCATGCCCCCAGCAGCATGGATACCACGAGGATGCCTAGCAGCACGCCATCCAGAACAGCCATGTTGTTTGCTTATCCTCGTGTTGCGATGATGCTTACAAAGTCAGCACCGATGCCGCCAGCCCCATGCCCTTGATGCGGGTGGCTGCCTTGTCTGCTTCGTCACGTGATTCGTAAGGGCCTACGCGCACACGGGTGCGCTTGCCATCCTTGGTCTCGATGACCTGCACGTAAGTCTTCAGGCCTGCACGCTCGAGTTTGCTGCGCACCTCTGCGGCCTTGGAGCCATCGGCAAACGCACCGACCTGCACGATAAAGCGACCTTGCTTCGCAGCCTCAGCCTTGGCGGGTACTGCCGCAGCAGCAGGCGCTGGCACAGGTGCACGCCCCTCCAGCAACGCACGCGCACGCTCAGCTTCGCTCACTGCGGGCTTGGGGCGCTCGGGTTTGGGCTCAGGCTTGACTTCCGGCTTAGGCTCAGGTTTGGGTTCTGGCTTGACCTCGGGTTTCGGAGCAGGCGCGGGCGTTGCCACGGGAGGCTCAGGCACCAGCCGTGGAGGCTCTGGAGGCTTGGGCACAGCCAAGGGTGCTGGCTCATTGATCACCAGCTCTTCACCGTCGTCCAGGGCTGCGTCAGGCACGACAGGGCTTGCCCTGCCTGCATCCTGCTCAGCACGTGAACCAGTGTCGGTCTGCGCCTGATCGCCCGGCACCATCAGGGGTGCCACTTCGTTGCGATCAGGGATTTCGATCGGCACATCCACGGGAATGGGACGTGGCTGGGTATCAAACAGAATCGGAAAGCCGATGACGCCCAGCGCCACCAGGACAGCAGCGCCAATGAGGCGATGCTGCGCCCGACGACGCATGTCCTCCACGCTCTCGGACTGAGCGAGACGAGAACGCCGCACAGGCGTTTGCTCACTTTCCTTTTTCTGACCAGGCCAGCGGAATTTAAAAAGTGCCATGGATATGCGTCGCGCGGCGGACCTTATTCGCCCAAGTGTTTGGCATGCAGGCGAGGTGG
>JAEZZU010000325.1 GCA_023418355.1 Pseudomonadota bacterium
AGGAACGTCTCATGAAAATGGTGTCAGCCATCATCAAGCCCTTCAAGCTCGACGAGGTGCGCGAAGCACTCTCGCAGCTTGGCGTACAGGGCATCACAGTGACCGAAGTGAAAGGCTTTGGTCGTCAAAAAGGCCATACCGAGCTGTATCGCGGCGCGGAGTACGTAGTGGATTTCCTGCCCAAGGTGAAGCTGGAAGCCGCTGTGGATGACGCCGTTCTGGAGCAGGTGATCGAAGCCATCGAAGGTGCAGCACGCACCGGCAAGATCGGCGACGGCAAGATTTTTGTTTTCGACCTCGAACAGGTCGTGCGTATTCGCACCGGTGAGACCGGCAAGGACGCCCTGTAAAGCAACCATTTACGCGAGAGACTGACATGAAGAAAACGCTTCCTGCACTGTCTGTTGGCCTGGGCCTGTTGGGCGCCGCCACAGGGGTTCTGGCCCAAGAAGCCGCACCCGTCGTTGAGGCAGCTGCGCAAGTGACTACCGCGGTAGAAGCTGCAGCCGCCACCATTGATTCTGGTGACACCGCGTGGATGCTGACCTCCACCATGCTGGTGATCCTGATGATCATCCCTGGCCTGGCGCTGTTCTACGGCGGCCTGGTGCGCTCCAAGAACATGCTGTCCGTGCTGGCACAGGTGTTCACCATCTTCTCGCTGATCACCGTGCTGTGGGCCGTCTACGGCTTCTCGCTGGCGTTCGGTGGCGAAGGCAAGTTCTACGGTGACTTCAGCAAGCTGTTCCTGTCCGGCATCACGCCTGACACCGTATCGTCTGCGCTGAGCACCATTCCTGAGTTCGTGTTTGTGGCCTTCCAGTCCACTTTCGCTGCCATCACCGTGGCGCTGATCGTCGGTGCCTTTGCCGAGCGTGCCAAGTTCTCGGCCGTGATGATCTTCTCCGTGCTGTGGTTCACCTTCAGCTACGTGCCCATGGCCCACATGGTCTGGGGCGGTGGCCTGATGGCGGAAGACGGCGCGCTGGACTTCGCTGGCGGTACCGTGGTGCACATCAACGCCGCTGTGGCTGGTCTGGTGGGTGCCTACATGGTGGGCAAGCGCATTGGCTTCGGCAAGGAAGCTCTGCCTCCTCACAGCCTGACCCTGACCATGGTCGGTGGCGCCCTGCTGTGGGTGGGCTGGTTCGGCTTTAACGCAGGTTCCGCAGGTGCTGCCAACGGCGGTGCTGGCCTGGCCTTCATCAACACCATCCTGGCAACCGGTGCTGCTGCTGTGGCGTGGATGGCTGCTGAAACCCTGCACAAGGGCAAGGCATCCATGCTGGGCGTGGTGTCCGGTGCGGTCGGTGGTCTGGTGACCATCACGCCTGCTGCTGGCTTTGTGGGCCCCATGGGTTCCATCGTCATGGGTCTGATCGCTGGCCCTCTGTGCCTGTGGGGCGTGTCCGGCCTGAAGCGCATGCTGAAGGTGGACGACGTGTGCGACGTGTTCGGCGTGCACGGCGTGGGCGGTATCCTGGGTGCCATCCTGACCGGTGTGTTCTGCGCTGCCAGCCTGGGCGGTGTGGAGCCCGAAGGCTACAACATGGCTTCCCAAGTCTGGGTGCAGTTCAAGAGCGTGATCATCACTATCGTGTGGTGTGGCGTGGTTTCCTTCATCTGCTACAAGGTGGCCGACATCCTGGTGGGTCTGCGTGTCTCCGAAGATGCAGAGCGCGAAGGCCTGGACATCACCACCCACGGCGAATCTGCCTACAACCGCTAAGAGACGGTCTGCCATCTCTGTTTTCATCTACGTGTAGTGTGGCCGCCCTTCGGGGCGGCTTTTTTTATGTCTGCACACACCTGCGGGGCAGTGCGAGATTGCCGGGGTGTGCTGGTTTCACAAGTACCATTCAAAAAAATCAAAACGACATCCCCCTCCAATTGCCAGAGACAAGGCTAGGATTGAGCGCCATGGATTCTTCCCTTCACCAGATGCTTGAGCGCGTACGCGCTGCTGTTGGCGATGCTGCGCCCCTGCGGATTCGCGGTGGCGGCAGCAAAGACTTTCATGGAATGCACCTGCAAGGCGATGTGCTGGACATGCGTGCGCTGCAGGGCATCGTCAGCTATGAGCCTAGTGAGCTGGTGGTCACCGTGCGTGCAGGCACACCGCTGGCTGAGCTGGAAGCTGCACTGGCTGAACGTGGCCAGTGTCTGGCGTTTGAGCCACCGCACTTTGCCACGGCGCAGGGTGATGTCGCCACCGTGGGCGGCATGGTGGCCGCCGGCTGGAGTGGCCCGGCGCGCGCCAGCGTCGGCGCGGTACGTGACTTTGTGCTGGGCATCGAAATCATCAACGGCAAGGCGGAGCTGCTGCGCTTTGGTGGCACGGTCATGAAGAATGTGGCGGGCTATGACGTCTCGCGCCTCATGGCTGGCAGCTGGGGCACGCTGGGCGTGATTACCGAAGTCAGCCTCAAGGTGTTGCCCGTGGCACCCGCCGAAGCCACACTGCGCTTTGCCGGCATCAGCCAGGCCGATGCACTGCAGCGCCTGAACCAGTGGGGTGGCCAGCCCCTGCCGCTGAATGCCAGCTGCTGGCTGGAAGAGGGCGGCACAGGCATGCTCTATGTGCGTTTGCGTGGTGCGGTCGCTGCCGTCGAGGCTGCATGCAAAAAAATGGGTGGAGAGCGCATGGATACAGCACAGGCAGCTCTGGATTGGATAGCTTGCCGTGAGCAGCAGCAGCCCTGGTTCCAGCAGTCCAGGCTGGGGGACTGTCTGTGGCGTCTGTCCGTGCCGCAGACGGCACCTGTGCAGCCGCTGCCTGCGGGCATCACGCCGCTGATCGAGTGGCATGGGGCACAGCGCTGGCTCCATGCGCCGCGCAGCATGGGGCCGCAGCTCAAAGAGTGGGCTCGGTCTGTCGGTGGTAGTGCAACGCTTTTCAGAGCAGAAAGCGCAGGCCAGATAATCGCTGAGCCCATATTTGACGTACAAAACGCAGCCCTGCAACGCATCCACGCACAACTGAAGCAGGCGTTTGACCCCGCCGGGATCTTCAACCCCGGCCGTGCGGTGGAGTGACAGAAACCGCCATGCGTAGGTTGCGTCACCTGACGGATTTTCACCGCACCAGCTCCACCAACCGGGCGCTGGGCCATCTGATGGCGTTCAACGCCGGGGCCATCAATGCGGGGGGCTTTACGGTGCTGGAGCTCTATACCTCGCACATGACGGGTTTCCTGTCCATGCTGGCTGACCATCTGGTGCTGGGCAATACCGCGCTGGTGCTGGCGGCGCTGGGGGCGCTGCTGGCGTTCACCATCGGGGCAGCGGTCTCGGCCATGCTGGTGAACTGGGCACGCCTGCTGGGTCTGCGCAGCACCTATGCGCTGCCGCTGCTGCTGGTGGCCTTGCTCATGCTGCTGTTTGGTCTGGTGGGCTCGGTCACCATGAACTGGAAGACGCTGTTCGCAGTGCCCATGACGGTGCTGCTGCTGTCCTTCATGATGGGGGTGCAGAACGCCACGCTGACCAAGATGTCCAATGCCACCATTCGCACCACACACATGACGGGCGTGGTCACGGACCTCGGCATTGAACTGGGCAAGATGCTGTTCTGGAACCGGCTGGCCGGCGTGCAGCAGCAGAAGGTACGGGCCAACTGGTCGAAAGTGCGCCTCTTCGGGGGGCTGCTGGCCATGTTTTTTGTGGGCGGTATTGCAGGGGCGCTGGGCTTCAAGCAATGGGGCTTTGTCTGCGTGGTGCCGCTGGCCTTGTTGCTGATGCTGGTTTCCCTGCCGCCACTGTGGGCAGATGGCCGCAAGCTGCGGCATTACTTTGCCTCCCGTGCAACCTGAAACGATAACGAGACAACCCCATGCAAACCAACCTCGCGCCGGCCTACCGTGATACGCCAGAAGGGCAGGAAGCAGAAGCCATCTTGCGCAAATGTGTGCACTGCGGTTTCTGCACGGCCACCTGCCCGACCTACCAGACGCTGGGTGATGAACTGGACGGCCCGCGCGGCCGCATCTACCTGATCAAGCAGGTGCTCGAAGGCGTCACGCCCACGCGTGCCACGCAGCAGCACCTGGACCGTTGCCTGACCTGCCGCAACTGCGAATCCACCTGCCCGAGCGGCGTGCAGTATGGCCATCTGGTCGATATTGGCCGCCAGGTGGTGGAGACGCAGGTACCGCGCCCCATGGGGGAGCGCCTCAAGCGCTGGGCGCTCAAGGAAGGCCTGACTTCGCCCCTGTTCACCCCGGCCATGAAGCTGGGCCAGCGCGTGCGCAGTCTGCTGCCTGAGCACATTCGTGCCAAGGTACCGCCCAAGACCGAGCATGGGGTGTGGCCCACGCGGGAGCATGCCCGCAAGGTGCTGCTGCACCTGGGCTGCGTGCAGCCTGCCATGCTGCCCAACATCAACTACGCCACGGCGCGTGTGCTCGATGCCGTGGGCATCCAGAGCGTGGTCGTGCAAAGCAGCCAGTGCTGTGGTGCGGTGAAATTCCACCTCAATGACCAGGACGGAGCCAAGGCACAGATACGCGCCAACATCGATGCCTGGTGGCCCGCCGTGGAAGCCGGGGAAATCGAGGCGATTGTGAGCAATGCTTCAGGCTGCGGCGTGATGATCAAGGACTGGGGGCATCTGCTGCGGAACGAGCCGCAGTACGCCGACAAGGCAGCCCGCATCAGTGCGCTGACCAAAGACCTGAGCGAGCTGCTGCCAGCTCTGCTCCCCGAGCTGGCTGACAAGCTCCAGGGCCAGGTGCAGGTTGAGCAACGCCCCATGGCCTACCATCCGCCCTGCACGCTGCAGCATGGGCAAAAGCTCAAGGGCACGGTGGAGGCCCATCTGCGCCAGCTGGGCTTTCAGCTCGTCACCGCACGCACGGAATCGCACCTGTGCTGCGGCTCTGCGGGCACGTACTCGGTGCTGCAGCCCGAGATGGCCCACACGCTGCGCGAGCGCAAGCTGCGGGCGCTGCAGGAGGTGGCGGAGCAGCCCGCTGCGATTCTGTCGGCCAATATTGGCTGCATCGTGCACCTGCAAAGTGGTACGGATATCCCGGTGCGGCACTGGGTGGAAGTGCTCGATGAAGCACTGCGCAAAGCCGCATGAACAGGCGCTTTGCATGCATTTGTCCATGCGCGGAGCCAATGCCGCGCATGGTGTGAACATGACCCGGCTTCACACCTGAGCCGCAATGCTGGCATCATCGCGGGTTTGATTTTTTGCAATGGCGTCCTGCCCATGACCGAAACTGTGTCCTCTTCCGTTGAACATGCTGTGACTGCAGCTGCCGAGCCAACGCGTCGTCAGCCGCGCCGCGGCAGCCATCCTCGCAAGCCTGCAACGCCTGCGGCTTCGCGCCCTGTACGTGAAGTGCACCCTGTGCTGGCACAGCTGGCGCAGCTCTACCCAGCGCTGTTTGGTGCCAATGCACTGCCACTGAAGCGCGGTATCTACCAGGACCTGCTGGCCGCACACGGTGAAGTGCTGGACAAGGCAGGCCTCAAGGAGGCGCTGGCCATCCACACACGCTCCACACGCTACCTGCTGGCCGTGGCCAATGGCACTGCGCGTTATGACCTGCAGGGCCATGAAGTCGAGCCCATTGCACCTGAGCACGTGTTCCACGCCGTCGTGGGCGTGTTCAAGCGCAAGAAGCCCCGTGATGGTGAAGATCTGCAGGCCAAGCTGCGTCACCGCATTGGCCAGGCATTTGTGCGATCGGGCCTGAGCCGCGAGGCCTATATGGCGGTGGTCCAGGTGCGTGATGCCGCCACCCAGACTGCGCTGGAAGCCGCGCTGAACGAAGTGGCGGAGCAAGATGCCAAGGCAGAAGCCGTGGAGCGTGCCTACGTGGCCAGCGGTTCGGGTGATGTGCGCGCCTTTGCCGACATGTACGGCATGGATGCACGCCTGGTCATCCGCCAGCTGCAGCGTGCCAAGCAGTTGCGTGCGGCATAAGCCAGCTACGCGTGAAGAGAAGGAGCCTGCAGGGCTCCTTTTTTATGCCTGCTGCTGCAGGGCAGCTTCAATGTCTGCAGCCAGGCTTTGCGGTTTGTCAGTGGGTGCGTAGCGGTG
Source organism: Pseudomonadota bacterium (assembly GCA_023418355.1). Lineage (GTDB taxonomy): Bacteria > Pseudomonadota > Gammaproteobacteria > Burkholderiales > Burkholderiaceae_C > Comamonas. Next base: position 6,053 of record JAEZZU010000325.1, read on the forward strand.
CAGCACCTGGCCACTGCGGCCGATCAGAAACTTGGTGAAGTTCCATTTGATCATCTGCGTGCCCAGCACGCCCGGTGCCTGTGCCTTGAGCCAGACGAACAGCGGATGGGCGTTGCTGCCGTTGACATCGATCTTGGCCATCATCGGAAACTCCACGCCATAGTTGCGCTGGCAGAAGCTGGCAATCTCGCTGTTGCTGCCCTTGTCCTGCTGGCCAAACTGGTTGCAGGGAAAGCCCAGAATCACCAGCCCCTGGCTGGCATGGCGTGCGTGCAGTTCCTGCAGGCCCTGCAGCTGCGGCGTGAAGCCGCAGGCGCTGGCCGTGTTGACCACCAGTACGACCTGGTCGCGGTATTGCGACATGGGGATGGTCTGGCCTTCAATGGATGTGGCCTGGAAATCGTAGAAGCTGGACATGGCGGCATCTTTCTGGGAGGCGACAAAAGCGCAGTGTCGCACAGGCTTTGCGGAGGCTTGCTTTTCTTGACTTGCATCAATTGACTGATGCTTCCGTTTCTCAATGTTTGCACTCACTGTCTCCAGCAGGAAGGAGCTGCAAAGGTTCTTATTTGGCGAAGTCTTCATGCCGTAAACAGCGGCTGAGCGGGTAGTTGGGGCTCTCTAGAATGCCTTGCAGATACAGATGGATACGTTCTACAAGGGATGGTTATGGGGTGGACAAGCAGCATGCAGACAGCAGGTCCTGTGCCGGGCCTGGGGGCATGGCAGTCGTGGTCTTTGCGCAGCCGCTTCTTTCTGGCGGCGGCTCTTGCGCTGTGCGTGACCGTGCTGATGGTGGTGCTGCTGCAGTCGGCCCTGACCAGTGCCGACCAGCAGGAGCGCCTGCAGACGACGGACAAGGCAGAAATTGGCCGCATGTGCGAGCAGCTCAACCGTTTTCTGGAGCGGCTGCACACCGCGTTCCGGGATGTGCGCTCCTCCGTGAACGCCATCCACGCCAATGCGGGATCGATTGCGCGGGGCAATCAGGATCTGGCGCAGCGCACCGAGACGGAGGCGGCAGCGCTGGAGCATTCAGCCTCCAGCATGGAAGAGCTGACTACCTCGGTGCAGCAGAACGCAGAAACGGCGTACATGGCCAGTAGCCTGTCGAGCAATGCCACTGATGTGGCACGCCAGGGCGGCGTACTGATGACTCAGGTGGTGGAGCACATGCATTCGATTGCGCAGAGTTCGCAGCGCATTGGCGACATCGTGGGGTGATCGACAGCATTGCTTTCCAGACCAATATCCTGGCGCTCAACGCAGCGGTGGAAGCCGCCCGTGCCGGGGAGCAGGGCCGTGGCTTTGCCGTGGTGGCCAGCGAGGTACGTGCGCTGGCACAGCGCTCCGGTGCAGCAGCCCGTGAGATTCGCGATCTGATTCAGGAGTCCAACACCCGAGTGTCCAACGGCGCACAGCATGTGGAGCAGGCCGGTGCCACCATGCAGAACATCGTGCAGGCCGTGCAGCGGGTGTCTGACCTGATTCAGTCCATCGCCTCTGCCTCGCAGGAGCAGGCGCGCGGCCTGTCCAGCGTGACACAGTCCGCCACGCAGATGGAGCACGTGACCCAGCAGAACATGGCGCTGGTGGATGAGGTGGCGGCGGCCGCGGCGCAGCTGGAGGCAGAGGCCACGCGCCTGCACGACCTCATGGGTGCTTTCCGCCTGGAGCACAACGCCACACTGACACTGGCCTTGCGCTAAAGGCAAGCCGGCCTTGAGCAGGCTGGGCTTCTGCGCTAGATTTCCTGTACGGCGTACAACCAATACAGGAGTTCCTTATGCACAGAGGTTTGCTGTCGGTTCTGGAAAGCGGAAGTCTGGCCCTGGTGCTGTCTGCAGTGATGCTGGTGGCTGCAGTGGCTTATGGCCTGTATACCAACTATCAGGCCAGGGCTGCGGATGCAGCGCCTGTGGCGCAGGAAGCCTTACCTGCCAAGTAAAAAGCTGGGTAGTTCTTGCAAAGCCCGTGCGGCATGCGCTGCACGGGCTTTGTCATGTCTGGAGGCTGGCCTAACGCCGCCCTTGCAGCACTGCCAGCAGTGCGCCACCAATGATGAAGACACCGCCCAGCAGCATGCGGGGTGTCAGCTGTGTGGCGCCCAGCAGCCATGCCGAGCAGCTGGCAAACAGCACTTCCGAGAGCATGATCAGCGAGGTGGTGCTGGTCGGCACGCGCGCAGCGCCAAACTGCAGTGCCCAGGAGCCAATGGCCACCAGCACGGCCATGGCCAGCAGGCAGCTGAGCCACACGGCGTTTGGTGCTGGAATGGCGGGGAAATGGCCCAGACCATACCCCGTGCCTGCGGTGATGAGTCCCACCACCATGCAGCCAACAAACATGGCCAGCACGCGTGACATGCTGGGCGTGTGAAAGCTGCGGCGCAGGATCACATTGGTACAGGCAAAGCAAAAGCCGCCAAAGATGGCCAGATACTCGGGCAGACCCACACCCGCCGTCAGGCTCTGCCAGGTCGCCTCTGCTGGCACGATGACCAGTGCCATGCCGCTGAAAGCCAGCACCAGGCGCAGCAGACCGGCAGCCGTGGGGCGCTCGCCCAGAAAACGCCAGGCCAGCAGGACTGTCCAGGCGGGCATCAGATAGAACAGCAGGATGACGCGCACCACATCGCCCGTCGATGCTGCCATGTTGAAGGACACATTGGTCAGCCCCGAAGACAGTGCCAGCAGCCACAGCACGCGGTGTGCCGCAAAGCCCTGCCAGCTGCTGCGAATGCACAGCACCGTGGCCAGGGTGAGCAGGCCGTAGATCATGCTCGTGGCCCAGGGGGCGACCAGCCCCTGCGCGTGCATGGTCTGAAACGGCCACCATGCCAGGCCCCAGACCATGGCGTTGAACAGCAGGCAGAGATAAGGCAGGGAAGAGGGCATGTCAAAAACAGCTCCGGCGCAGATGGAGACTGCGCCGGATGCTCTGAAAATAGTGGGGAGGTTCAGTGGCGGTCGCGGCGCGCAATCTGCAGCAGCTGTCGCACCTCGTGGCCGTAGTGGCGGCAGTTATAGCGGTACCAGCGGCCAATCAGCCACATGGTGGCAGCCACCATCAGGCCAAAGCAGGTGATGGCTCCATAGGCGGACATGCCCCACATGGTGGCCAGGCTGTACAGCGCACCCAGCCCCAGAATGCAGGCCTGTTCATAGAAGTTCTGCACGGCAATGGAGCGGCCTGCCCCCATGAGGTTGTGGCCACGGTGCTGCAGCAGCGCGTTCATGGGAACAACCAGATAGCCACCCAGGCCGCCGAGCACAATCAGAAATGGCACGGCAATCCACAGGTGGCCGATGAAGTTCATGCAGATCACCAGCAGGCCCATGGCAATGCCCATGGGAATCACACGGGTGGCGTGCTGCAGGCGCATGCGCATGGAGGCCAGCACGGCGCCCACGGCCGTGCCAATCGCGACCACACCCACCAGCGCGGAAGCCTGTGTGGTGCCGTAGCCCAGTGCCACCGCAGCCCAGGCCAGCACGATGTAGCGCAGATTGCCGGAAACACCCCAGAACAAGGTGGTGGTGGACAGCGAGATCTGGCCCAGCTTGTCCTTCCACAGGCGGCGGTTGCAGTCCCAGAAGTCGGGCAGCAGCGCCATGGTGCTGCGCATCAGACCCTTGCTGTCGTTCTGGCGCAGCGGCACCAGAGCAGCCTCGGTGCGTGGAATACGCAGATTGAAGGCTGCGGCCAGTGCATAGACAAAAATCAGCACGCCAATGGCCGCTTCGGCGGCGTTGTCTACGCCGGGAATGCCCAGTGTCAGCAGCGGCCCGGCAATGGCGGGGGCCACCAGCTGGCCGCCGAGCAGCACGCCCAGGATGATGGAGGTAATGGTCAGACCCTCAATCCAGCCATTGGCCTTGACCAGCTGGGAAGGGGGCAGCAGCTCCGTCAGAATGCCGTACTTGGCGGGCGAGTAGGCAGCCGCGCCCAGTCCCACCACGGCGTACGACAGCAGCGGGTGGTGGCCAAAGAGCATGAGCAGACAGCCCACGACCTTGATGGCATTGCTGATGAACATGACACGCCCCTTGGGCAGCGCGTCTGCAAACGCACCCACAAAAGGCGCAAGCAGCACGTAAAACAGCGCGAACATGGGAACCAGAGCGGCGCTTTGCCAATCTGGGGCACCGCCGGTGCGCAGCAGTTCAACCGCTGTCACAAACAGTGCGTTATCGGCCAGCGAGCTGAAAAACTGCGCCGACATGATGGTGTAGAAACCGCGCTTCATGAAAATTCGGGGCATGCCCAGCGCAGCAAAGGCCGGTGCGAGGGCAAGATGGGACCGTTGGCAAAATGACGGTCGGTTATATCACGGGGTGTGCGCGCAGAACTTTCATAAACCGAATGCATCTGCCGGGTTTGCGGATGTATGCCTGTGCCGTGCGCAGTATTGCCGGGCGCTTCGGGCGCAGCGAGTGCTGACGGTGCCAGAATGTGCCATCTGCTTCGTTTTTGATTGCTTTGTCATGCCCCGTCCGATTCTTGCCACCATCCACCCTCAAGCGTTACGCCACAACCTCGAGCAAGTGCGCAAGGCGGCCCCGGACGCCAAGCTGATGTGCATGGTCAAGGCCAATGCCTACGGCCACGGGCTGGAGCATGCGTTTGCCGGTCTGCGCGCCGCCGATGGCTTTGCCGTGCTGGAGATTGCGGAAGCGCAGCGCCTGCGCGCGCTGGACTGGCGCGGCCCCATCCTGCTGATTGAAGGCGTGTTTGATCCGCGCGATCTGGAAATGTGCTCCCGCCTCGGTCTGTGGCACACCGTGCACTGTGACCGCCAGATCGACTGGCTGGCCGCTCACAAGACCCAGGTGCCACACCGCGTCTTCCTCAAGATGAACAGCGGCATGAACCGCCTGGGCTTTACGCCCGAGCGCTTTCGCAGCGCCTATGCGCGCCTGAATGCCTTGACGCAGGTGGAGGAGATTTCCTTCATCACCCACTTCAGCGATGCCGACGGCCCCCGTGGCACAGCCCACCAGCGCGCGGTGTTCGAGCGCGCCACGCACGATCTGCCTGGCGAGCGCACGCTGTGCAACAGCGCGGCATCGCTGCTGGAAGCGGCGGACGAACGCCTGCGTGGCGACTGGGTGCGCCCCGGCATCGTGCTGTTTGGCAGCTCGCCCGACTATCCTGCACACACCGCGCAGCAATGGAACCTGCAGCCCGCCATGACGCTCAGCGCCCAGGTGATTGGCACGCAGCAGCTGCAGGCGGGTGACACCGTGGGCTATGGCTCCACCTTTACTGCCACCGAACCCATGCATATCGGCGTGGTCTCCTGCGGCTATGCCGACGGCTATCCACGCCTGTGCGGCACGGGCACGCCGGTGCTGGTCAACGGTGTGCGCACGCGTCTGCTGGGCCGTGTGAGCATGGACATGCTGTGCGTGGACCTCACACCCGTGCCCGGCGCGGGTCTGGGCAGCGAGGTCGTGCTGTGGGGCAAGTCGCCCAGGACCGGCGCCATGCTGTCGATCGACGAAGTGGCTGCCGCCGCAGGCACTGTGGGCTATGAGC
>JAEZZU010000327.1 GCA_023418355.1 Pseudomonadota bacterium
CCCAGGCGCTGCGCACCCTGGTGGGGCTGAACAACGGCATCGTCCAGCCCACGGTCTACCTGATGCAGCCCTATGACCCCAACCGCCGCATCATCGTCATGCTGCATGGTCTGGCCAGCAGCCCGGAGGCCTGGATCAACGTGGCCAATGAAGTGCTGGGCGACGAAACCCTGCGCAGCAACTACCAGGTCTGGCAGGTCTACTACCCCACAAATGCACCGCTGGCCCTGAACAACTACGCCATCCGCCAGGCACTGCAGCAGACGCTGCGCCACTTTGACCCCATGGGCACGGCACGCGCCTCGAAAGACATCACGCTGATTGGCCACAGCATGGGCGGCGTGCTGGCACGCCTGATGGTCAGTGACTCGGGCGGCAAGGTGCTGGATGCGTTTGCCGCGCACAGCGGCCTGCCGGACGCGCCGCAGGAGCAGGCCCAGCTGCGGGACTTTCTGGAGCTGTCCCCGGTACCCCAGGTCAGCAGTGCCATCTTTATTGCTGCGCCCCACCGCGGCACGGACTTTGCCAACAACCGGGTGGCCCGCTGGGTCTCCAACCTCATCACGCTGCCGTTTTCCATGCTGGAGCAGTTTGGTGATGTGGCACGGCGTCTGGCCCAGAGCGGCCCCAGCATCGGCAAATCCTCGCTGCTGCGCATACCGAACAGCATCGACAACCTGCGCGACACCGACCCCTATGTGCGCCTGACGGCCGACATGCCCATCTCGCCGAAGGTGCGCTACCACTCCATCATCGGCAACCACACGCCCAGCAGCGCGCTGACTGAGAGCAGCGACGGCATCGTTCCCTACCACAGCGCCCACCTGGAAGGCGCGGCCTCCGAGCTGGTCGTACCCTTTGGTCACAGCGTGCAGGAGCACCCGCGCGCCATCGTGGAAATCCGGCGCATTCTGCACAACCAGCTGCTTCCAGCCGCCAGTAAAAAATAAGTGAGCGCCTTGCGCCGATCTAAAAAGGGTTTCAGATAGAAAAGCATCTGAAACCCTTTTTTGATGTGCGCTAGCCGCTACAAGTATTTGCAAACCGGCAAGCCACCCTTGCGTTTTCGCGCGGCCATCTTCCGTTAAGCTCTGCGCATTCAAAATTGCTTATGCACATTAAGAGAGGCTAATCTATGTTTTCCACCCGCACCCTCTGGCGCGCCGTGCTGACAGCCACCGCCTGTGTGGCAGCCTTGGCCACAACGGCCCATGCGACCGAAGCAGACGTCTACCCCAGCAAGCCCATCACCCTGGTGATTCCCTACTCTGCGGGTGGCTCTACCGACATCCTGGGCCGACTGCTGGCCCAGAAGCTGGGTGAGCGCATGAACGTCTCGGTGATCGTGGAAAACAAACCCGGCGCCAACGGCACCATCGGCGTGGACCGTGTGGCCAAGTCGGAACCCGATGGCTACACCATCGTGCTCGGTGACGTGGGTGGCCTGGCCATCTCCCCCAGCCTCTACCCCAAGCTGCCCTACAACCCGCTCAAGGACCTGGCCCCTGTGAGCCTGGTCGGCCGCAGCCCCCTGGTGCTGACCGTGGGCAGCAAGAGCCCGCTGAACTCGCTGGCGGACCTGACTGCTGCCGCCAAGGCCAATCCCGGCAAGCTGAACTACCCCTCCTCCGGCACGGGCGGCCCCAACCACATGGGTGGCGCGCTCTACGCGCTGCAGGCAGGTGTGGACGTGACCCACATCCCCTACAAGGGCAGCGCGCCTTCCGTGGTGTCGCTGGTCTCGGGTGAAACCGACTTTGGCTTCCTGACCGCGGTGACCATCAACTCCCAGCTGAACGCAGGCAATGTGCGTGCGCTGGCCGTAGCCCACAGCGAACGCCTGCCAGCCATGCCCAATGTGCCCACCATGCACGAAGCGGGTCTGAAGAACTTTGTGGCCGATGCCTGGTTCATGGCAGCCGTGCCTGCAGGTACGCCCCAGCCCATCATTGACCGACTGCAAAAAGAAATCGCCGCCGTGCTGCCTGAGCCTGATGTGACCAGCAAGCTCGACAACGTGGGTGTGCTGCCCGCCGGCCTGTCCGTGAAGGCTTCGCAGGACTTCCTCGCCAGCGAAATCGTCAAATGGCGCGAAGTGGTGCACAACGCCAAGATCACGCTGGAATGAGCCCGCATCTCGCCCAGCAGAAAGCGCCGAATTCGGCGCTTTTTTTGTGCTCGCAAAAAAGGGGCGGGATGTGCTTGTTGATGCAGCAGTCGACGGCATGCAGCGGTTCTGCAACCCAGGGCGTCGACATTCGAAGCTTGGGTCACGGTCTGCCAAACCTGCAGCAGCCATTCACCTTATCAAGCCTTTTTGCTGCGCTGCACGTTATGCTGCAGCCATGAAACTCATGCTGAAATGGTTGCTCAGCGCTGGTGCGCTGCTTCTGGTTGCCGCAGTATTCAGCGGTGTACAGGTACAAAGCTATGGCTCGGCCCTGCTGGCGGCGCTGGTCATCGGCCTGCTCAATGCACTGGTGCGGCCGGTGCTGGTGATTCTGACCTTGCCGGTCACGCTGATCACCGTGGGCCTGTTCCTGTTTGTGATCAACGGCCTCATGCTCTGGGCGGCGTCCGGCATGCTGTCAGGCTTTCACGTCACAGGCTTCTGGGCTGCGGTATGGGGCTCCATGCTGTATTCGCTGCTGGGCCTGGCGATCGAATCACTTCTGGCGCGTCTGTTCCCGCAGTAATTCCAGCACGGCACGCAGCCGCGTGTCGATGATGGACGCTTCGATATAGTCGCCCTGGCCGCGCTGCGCCAGATCCTGCGCGGCCTTGAAGCGGTCCACCGCCCCCGCATAGTCGTAATGCGCAACACGTGC
>JAEZZU010000361.1 GCA_023418355.1 Pseudomonadota bacterium
GCCAACGCGGATTTCTTGAGCGATTTTCATAGCTTGCTTAGCGGGTTTGGTTGAAGCCGCTCAACACGGCAGGCAAGCATGTCGCTTCAGCGATCCAAGCAGAGGGCCTGCCGCATGTTCCGCGGCGAAGGTCTTGTCACGCAGCACTGCGGTATACAGCGCTGGCAATAGAAGATAAAGATGGGATTTTAGCTTTTTTCTGCCACAAACGGTTGCAGCTGACTAATCAAATCAGTTTGCTGCAGCAATCGCTGGCGTGCAGACAGTGCGCAGCTGCGCCATTCGGCCAGCAGAGCGGGGCTCAAAACGGGGAGGGCAGCGGGGTCAATCATGCCGTTCCAGGCATGGTGAAAGCGCCGCAGGCTCTCGGGTGCAGCCAGCCAGTCCAGAAAAGCATCCAGCTTGGCGTGGTGGGCATTGTCGTGCTGCGGGTAGATGTGCCAGACAAAGGGTTGGCCCGCCCACAGCGCACGCACCAGTGAATCTTCGCCGCGCACCAGATTCAGATCGCAGGCCCAGAGCATCTCGTCAAATTCCGGCTGGCTGCGCATGGGCAGAAAGCTGGCGTGCAGCCCATCGGGTGTGCCCAGTGCCTGCACCGCCGCCGTGGCGCGGCCCGGTGTAACCAGCAGGTGCGGCTGCCAGTCTGCCGAGGGCTGGCCCAGTTGCTGCAGCAGCTGGGGCAAAGCGGCAGGCTCGTAGCAAAACAGCGAAATCGCCGTGGCATGGGCTGCAATGCCATGGGCGCTGCGCCAGGCGTTGCGGTCCAACGCAGTCTGGCGCTGGGGCAGCAATTGCTCGCGGATCAGACCGCCCGTGCGCTCGGTAAAGCCGGGGTAGAAGAACCAGCGCGTCATGCCTCTGGCGGGGCCAGACATGATGAGTGAGGGCAGGCGGTGGCAGCGCTCCACATAGTCTTCGGCAGACAGGTATTCCAGATTCACCAGCACGGGCTTGTGCGCTGCGCTGGCATGGTGCTGGGCCAGGGCTTGCAGATAGGCCTCCGGTGCCTCGCAGCCAAAGGCCTCAATCACCACGTCGGGATGTGCGGCATAGGGCGCGTCATACGGCAGCACCTGCACGCCGGGTGCGCCCTGCGGTGCCATCCACGCCAGCGCGCTGGCATCGTCCATGCGCAGCTGCACCTGAACACCGCGTGCCGCCAGTTCTGCGGCCAGACGCCAGCACACGCCAATGTCGCCATAGTTGTCTATGACCTGGCAGAAGATGTCCCAGCGGGGCTGTTCAGTCGTGGTGGCAAAAGCAGACATGGTGCGGCAGAGGGTGGACCTGAAGAAAACACAAGGCGGGCGATGGTAGCGCAGCTGTGAGGGCTTGGCGGCCCGTGCGTGATTGCGCGTTTCACAGTGAAATTGGCTGCCAGCGCCCATCTGGCAAGCGCTGGCAGCTATAGCTTTAGAAATATAGGCAGTTTATGCGCGGGTGTGCAGACAAACCGCCACAATGCAGCCATGTCGATTGTTGAGCACTCTCCAGAAATTCTGGCCCAGGTAGCGGCACTGCCTTCGCTGCCCGGGGTCTACCGCTACTTCGATGCAGCAGACCAGTTGCTGTACGTGGGCAAGGCGCGCAATCTCAAACGGCGTGTGAGTAGTTACTTTCAGAAAGACCATGGCGGCACGCGCATCGGCCACATGGTCAGCAAGATTGCCCGGCTGGAGACCACGGTGGTGCGTTCGGAGGCCGAGGCACTGCTGCTGGAAAACAACCTCATCAAGACCCAGCACCCCAAGTACAACATCCTGTTTCGGGACGACAAGAGCTACCCCTATCTCAAGCTGACGGGCAATTCCGCGCGCGATGGTGATGTGCGTGCACCTGCCGACCAGTGCTTTGCGCGCATGGCCTACTACCGTGGCAGCACCGACAAGAAGCACCGCTACTTTGGTCCTTATCCCAGTGCCTGGGCCGTCAAGGAAAGCATTCAGCTGCTGCAGAAGGTGTTTCGCCTGCGTACCTGTGAAGACACGGTGTTTGCCAACCGCTCGCGCCCCTGCCTGCTCTATCAGATCAAGCGTTGCTCCGGCCCCTGTGTCGATCTGATCAGCCCTGAGGACTACGCGGCCGATGTGCGCAATGCCGAAGCCATGCTGCGTGGCGAGACGCAGGCACTGCTGCAGCAAATGGAAGCGCGCATGATGGCGCATGCGGACCAGCTCGAATTTGAAAAGGCCGCCGAAATCCGCAACCAGATGGCGGCACTGTCCAAGGTGCTGCACCAGCAGGCCATCGAAACCACGGACGACAAGGACGTGGATATCCTCGCCGTGAAGGTGCAGGGCGGTCGCGCCTGTGTGAATCTGGCCATGGTGCGTGGCGGTCGCCATCTGGGCGACCGGGCGTACTTCCCTTCGCAGCTGGACGATGCCATGGGCGTCTACGAGTCGGAGGACGAGGTGGAGAGCACATCGGTGGAAGTGCGTGTGCTCGAGGCCTTTCTGGCGCAGCACTATATTGATGTGCCCATTCCGCCCGTGCTGGTGCTCAGCGAGGTGGTGGATGCCAAGCTCATGCAGGCCCTGTCCGCACAGGCGGGCTACAAGGTAGCTGCCGTGCATCAGCCGCGTGAGCAGCGCCGCATCTGGCTGGAGATGGCGCAGCAAAACGCAGGCATCCAGCTGGCACGCCTGCTGTCTGAAGAAGGCTCGCAACTGGCCCGCACCCGTGCGCTGGCTGAAGCGCTGGACCTGCCGCAGGAGCGTCTGGACGAGCTGAGCATCGAGTGCTTTGACATCTCGCACACCTCGGGCGAGAGCACGCAGGCCTCCTGCGTGGTGTTTCACCACCACAAAATGCAAAGCAGCGAATACCGGCGCTTCAACATCACCGGCATTACGCCGGGTGACGACTATGCCGCCATGCGCCAGGTGCTCACGCGCCGCTACAAGCCGGTGGCTGATGCCATGCAGTCTGCTGGCGGCGCAGAGCCAGAAGCAGGAGCGCCGCGCCTGCCGGATCTGGTGCTGGTCGATGGCGGCAAGGGCCAGGTCAGCATGGCGCGCGAAGTGTTTACCGAGCTGGGGCTGGATATTTCACGCATCGTCGGTGTGGAAAAGGGCGAGGGCCGCAAGGTGGGCCTGGAAGAGCTGGTGTTTGCCGATGGCAGGCCCAAGGTCTATCTGGGCCATGACTCGGCAGCGCTGATGCTGGTGGCGCAGATCCGTGATGAGGCGCACCGCTTCGCTATCACCGGCATGCGGGCGCAGCGCGCCAAGGTGCGCGTGGGGCAGAGCAGTCTGGAGGAAATTCCGGGCGTAGGCCCCAAACGCAGGGCACGCCTGCTGCAGCGCTTTGGCGGTGTTCGTGGTGTGGCCAATGCCAGTGTGGAAGACCTGATGACTGTGGAAGGCATCTCTGCCAGCCTGGCTGATGAGATCTACCGCGCTCTGCACTGATGCGCGCATCATGCTTTCTGTAAAGGCTTGCGTGCAAAGCGCGTGAGCCGTGACACAATCGCGGCTATGTTCTTCACCATTCCCACCTTGATGACCTGGACGCGCATCGTCGCGATCCCCTTGATCGTCGGGGTGTTCTATGCACCATTTGCGCCTGAGACACGCAACCTGATTGCGGCGTTGATGTTCGTGGTTTTCGCCCTCACAGACTGGCTCGATGGCTTTTTGGCCCGGCGGCTGAACCAGACATCCTCTTTTGGCGCATTCCTGGACCCTGTGGCCGACAAGTTTCTGGTCTGCGCCTCCTTGCTGGTGCTGGTGCACCTGCAGCGTGCCGATGTGTTCGTGGCGCTGATCATCATCGGCCGGGAAATTGCCATCTCCGCGCTGCGCGAATGGATGGCGCAGATCGGTGCCAGCAAGAGCGTGGCGGTCCACATGATCGGCAAGGTGAAGACCACGGTGCAGATGATTGCCATCCCGCTGCTGCTCTTTCATGGGCAGCTGCTGGGCGTCGATACCCAGTTCCTGGGCAGCATCCTGATCTGGGTGGCTGCGGTGCTGACGGTCTGGTCCATGGTCTACTACATGCAAAAGGCCATTCCTGAGATCAAAAGCCGCGTCAAGCATTGATCTGTGCGGGGTAAGAGACAGAAATACTGCGCTCAGCCCCCGCATCCGGAGCTTTCTTATTGCCTGAATGGCTGCGGGCGTGTACAACCCTCCTGTGGTTTCTACAAGTGCTTTGACAGCAGTGTGTCTGCCGGTGTGAAGGCCCGCTTCAGCAAAAGCTGCAGCACGAAAAAAATTTCAGATTTTTCGTCAAAACGCCCAAGAAACCTGACTAGAATCTCGCCTGTCGCTGACAAGCACCATCTGGTGCGAAACCTTCTATGGAAGGTGTCGTCGCGAAGGCGCTCTGCAACCATTTACTGAGAGGCATCTTGTGAATAAGACTGAACTGATTGAGCACATCGCAAACAACGCCGATATCTCCAAGGCTGCCGCAGCACGTGCGCTGGAATCGACGATCGATGC
>JAEZZU010000025.1 GCA_023418355.1 Pseudomonadota bacterium
ATCTTTGACCACCACGGCCCCCACGGGCACTTCGCCCGCAGCCGCAGCTTGCTGCGCCAGTTGCAGCGCGTGGCGCATCCAGTGTTCGTGGTCAGAAAAGGCAATCGTCATGGGCCGGAATTATCTCTGCCCGTCATGGCCCTCTTGTTTCCATCAGCTCAAGAACTTGAGAAAGAACTGAATGAACACCGCATTCAGGATGTCAATGAAAAAGGCCCCCACCATGGGCACGATGAGGAATGCCTTGTACGACGAGCCGTACTGGTTGGTGATGGCCTGCATGTTTGCCACCGCCGTGGGCGTGGCCCCCATGCCGAAGCCGCAATTGCCGGCGCAGAGCACGGCAGCGTCATAGTCCTTGCCCATCACGCGGAAAGTCACAAAAGCCACATACAGCAGCAGCACCAGCGTCTGCACGGCCAGAATCACCACCAGCGGGCCTGCCAGATCGGCCAGCTCCCACAGCTTGAGTGACAGCAACGCAATGGCCAGATAAATCGACAGCGAGGCATTGCCAAACACATCGATCGCCCGGTCAAACACCTCAAAGCGGAACACATAGTCCAGCATATTGCGGATGATCACCCCGCCGCCCAGTGCCCAGACAAAGGTCGGCAGCTTGAAGCTGGACTCGGCTGTCAGCTCGGTCATGAACTGTGCAAATGCCAGACAGCCTGCAAACAGAGCGAGGGTCTCCACCGCTGCTTCGGCCGTAATCAGGCGGTTTTTGTGGGGCGATGAGAAATTGGGCATGGCCGACTCATCACTGTCACCGTTGCCATCTGCCACCGGGCCGCGCAGGCCGTTGCGACGAATCAGCCACTTGGCCAGCGGGCCACCGACCAGGCCACCAATCACCAGACCAAAGGTGGCACAGGCAATGCCCAGCGTGACCGCGCCTTTGACGCCATGTTCATGCTCCAGCACTGCACCCCATGCGCCAGCCGTACCATGGCCGCCCAGCAAGGTGATGGAGCCAGCCACCAGCCCAATCAGCGGATCCAGCCCCAGCAGCTTGGCCATGCTGATGCCCACGGTGTTCTGCACACCGATGTAGACCACAATGACCAACAAAAACAGGAGCAAGGCGCGCCCGCCTGCCTTGAGTTTGGAGAAATTGGCACTCAGGCCAATAGAAGAGAAAAACACCAGCATGAAGGCGTTCTGCAGCTCTGCGTCAAAACTGACACGAAAACCTGTGAATTCATAAATCCCGAAGCACACCAGTGCCGCCACCAGGCCACCCGCCACAGGCTCCGGAATATTGAAGTTGTTCAGCAGCGGTACTTTGCGCACCAGAAAGCTGCCGATGATGAGCACCACTGCTGCACAGATCAGGGTGTAGTAAGCGCTGAATTCAAGAGCCATAGAAGAAATAGGAAAGCACCTTAGAGCAGGTCACTGTACCCTGCCAATAAAGCGGCGCGCTAGCTATAGGACAAGATCGACAGGCGCTGTTGGGCCGCTGTCAGCAACACCACCCGACAGCCTCACTTCACAATACCCCCCATTCCCCACACAGCCACGCGGCGCACGGATAATTCGGCCCCTATGTCTCTATTGCCTCATCAACTCGAACTTCTCTCCCCTGCCCGTAACGCCGACATCGGCATTGAGGCAGTGAACCACGGTGCAGACGCTGTGTACATCGGCGGCCCCGGATTTGGCGCACGCGCCACAGCAGGCAATGAGACGCGGGATCTGGAACGCCTCGTCAAGCACGCGCACCGCTTTGGCAGCCGCATTTTCATCACGCTCAACACCATCCTGCGCGACGACGAGCTGGAAGGCGCTCGCAAGATGGCCTGGGACATGTACAACATCGGCGCCGATGCGCTGATCATCCAGGACATGGGCCTGCTGGAGCTGGACCTGCCCCCTATCCAGCTGCATGCCTCTACCCAGAACGACATTCGCACACCCGAGAAGGCCAAATTCCTGCAGGACGTGGGCCTGTCCCAGATCGTGCTGGCGCGCGAGCTGGACCTCAAGCAAATCAAGGCCGTGCACGACGTGCTGGACCCCGGCACCACCATTGAATACTTCATCCACGGCGCGCTGTGCGTGGCGTATTCTGGCCAGTGCTTTATCAGCCACGCCCACACGGGCCGCAGCGCCAACCGTGGCGACTGCAACCAGGCCTGCCGCCTGCCCTACGAGGTGCTGGACGCCAACGGCCGCATCATTGCGCACGAAAAGCACGTGCTGTCCATGAAGGACAACAACCAGTCCGACAACCTACGCGCGCTGATCGACGCCGGTGTGCGCAGCTTCAAGATTGAAGGCCGCTACAAGGACATGGCCTACGTGAAGAACATCACGGCCCACTACCGCAAGCTGCTGGACGAAATCATCGAAGAGCGCGAAGTCTCGGACTACCCGCTGGCACGCTCGTCCTCGGGCAGCACCACCTTTACCTTCACCCCAGACCCTGACCAGAACTTCAACCGCGAGTTCACGGACTACTTTGTCAATGGCCGCAAGCAGGACATCGGTGCCTTTGACACGCCCAAGACACCCGGCCGCGCCGTTGGCTGGGTCACACAGGTGGGCGACAAGTGGTTTGAATTTGAGAGCAATGACAAGGCCGCCATCTTCAACAACGGCGATGGCCTGTGCTACTACGACCTGCAAAAGGAACTGGTGGGCGTACACATCAACCGTGCCGAGTGCGTGAACGCCAAGAAGGGCATCTGGCGCGTGTTCCCCAAAGACCCGATTGCCGGCTTCAAGGACCTGCGCAAGGGCCTGGAGATCAACCGCAACCGCGACATGAACTGGGTGCGCATGCTCGAGAAAAAATCGAGCGACCGCCGCATTGGCCTGTGGGCCGAGTTCAAGGAAACCGCTGACGGCTTTGCGCTGACGCTGACCGATGAAGACGGCTTTGTGGGCAGCGCTGCCATTGCGCAGGAACACCAGGCGGCAACGGATGCTTCCAAAGCCGAAGCCACGCTGCGCGAACAGCTGGGCCGCTTTGGTGCCACCATCTTCTCGGTGCATGACATTTCCCTGAACCTGAGCCAGCCCTGGTTTGTGCCCGCATCGGCCCTAAACCAGCTGCGCCGCGATGCCGTGGCTGCGCTGGAACAGGCCCGTGCGGACGGCTTTGTGCGCCTGCCCCGCGCCAAGCCGGTGGAGCCACCTGTGCCCTTCCCGGAAGAGACGCTGACGTACCTTGCCAACGTCTACAACCACAAGGCGCACGACTTCTACATGAAGCACGGCGTGAAGGTGATTGACGCAGCCTACGAGAGCAAGGAAGAGCTGGGCGAAGTCTCGCTCATGATCACCAAGCACTGCGTGCGTTTCTCCATGAGCCTGTGCCCCAAGCAGGCCAAGGGCGTGATTGGCGTCAAGGGCACCATCAAGGCCGAGCCGCTGCAGCTCATCAACGGCAAGGAAAAGCTCACACTGCGCTTTGACTGCAAGCCTTGCGAAATGCATGTGGTGGGCAAGATGAAGCAGTCGGTCTTAAATCAGCATGCCAAGGAGATGAAAGAGTTCCCCATGCAGTTCTATCGCACCCGCCCTGCGGCACAGCCCAAGGCATAAGCCCGAAAAATCCCCCCGCATGCTGCCGTAATGCATCGGGGGGCGCCATCAGCACTTGATGGCACGCAGATAACTAAAGCCACAGAAAGCCCACGCGGCGATCTGCGCCACAGGCGGTTGGCGTGTTCAGCCGTGCAAGATAGCTGCATGCAAGCGGCTTTCGATCAGCACTTGCACACCGGCACCTCATCCAGCCGGGTGGTATAGCGTGGTGTGCGGTGGGCCTGCTTCATGCGCCAGCTGCCATCATCGCTGCCGGCCTGGCCCGTGCTGCCCACATGGATCATGTGCTTGCCCCAGCGCTGGTTAATCGCATCCAGCGTCTGCATCAGCGCACTGCGCCCATGCGCCTGCCCCGGGCCAAACAGCGCAGCCTGCTGCTGGTGGGCAGGACTGAGATCCTGCAAGATCACCCCCGCCTTGATGAGCTGGTAGCCCGGCGCATAGATGGAACGCATGCCACGCACGGCAGCCTCTACCAGCCGTGCTGTATCCGACGCAGGTGGCTCCAGCTGCACTTGCGCACTACGGTAAAAGCGTGGCCCCGGGCGATGTGGTGAGGTATGGGCAAACACATGCAGCTGTCCAGCCAGCAGGCCCTGGCTGCGCAGCTTGGTGGCGGCACTGGCCGCAAACGCGCTCACAGCTTCCAGCAGGGGTGGCAAATCCGTCACCGACTGGCCAAAGCTGCGTGTGCAGGCCACCTGCTGCCGGGGCTGCGGCTGCAAGTCCAGCGCCATGCAGGCCATGCCGTTGAGCTCCAGTACCGTACGTTCCAGCACCACGCCAAAGTGCTTGCGCACCAGTGCTGGCGGCATGGCAGCCAGATCCTGTGCCGTGTGAATACCCATGGCCTGCAGGCGCTTGACCAGCCTGCGGCCTACGCCCCAGACATCCCCCACCGCTGTGGCTTGCAGCACGTGCTGCAGCTTTCCTGCACCCAGCTCGGCCAGATTGCACACGCGCATCAGTTCGGACGGGTAGCTGCCAGGCTTGCGCTCCGCCTCCTTGGCCACATGGTTGGCCAGTTTGGCCAGCGTCTTGGTGGGCGCAATGCCTACGCAACAGGCAATACCAATGCCGCGACCAATGCGCTCGCGAATGGCCCAGGCCCGGCGCGTAATGTCGCGCACGCCATGCAGGTCGATAAAGCATTCGTCAATGCTGTAGACCTCCTGCTGCGGCCCCATGCCTGCAGCCAGACTCATCATGCGGTCGGACATGTCGCCGTACAGCGCAAAATTGGCGCTCAGCGCCACCAGCTGCCCCGCATCCACCAGATGCCGTACCTGAAAAAAAGGCACGCCCATGCGTATGCCCAGCGCCTTGGCTTCTTCAGAGCGAGAGATCACACAGCCATCGTTGTTGGACAGCACCACCACGGCCTGCCCCTTGAGCGCAGGCTGAAACACCCGCTCGCAGCTCACATAAAAATTGTTTCCATCCAGCAGCGCATACATGGCTACCACCTCCGGTGCCGTGTGATGCTGCTGGTCACCACACCCCAGATCGTCAGGTGCTGGCCTTCCTGCAGGCAGATGTCCGGATAAGCCGGATTGGCCGCGCACAGTCTGGGTAAGCCATCGCACAGCTGCAGGCGCTTGCAGGTGAACTCCCCATCCACCTCTGCCACCACGATATCGCCATGGGCGGGGCGCAGCACGCGGTCCACCACCAGCAGATCACCATCCAGAATGCCTGCATCACGCATGCTGTCACCCGCCACCCGCAGGATGAAAGTGCACTGCGGATGCAGCACCAGCTCCTGCGCCAGGTCCACACGGGCATGCGTGACATCGTCCGCAGGGCTGGGAAAACCTGCGCGCACATGGCTGCTTGCCTGCGGCAGGCACATGGGGCTGGCTTGCACAGGCATGGGAGCGGAAAAATCGGGCGACTTCATGGTGGGCTTGAACATAGCGTCTTCAAGCAGAGACTGTACATGCATACAGTATTTCTCTGTCAAGCACTGCAGTATCCACCGGAGTCTGGCTGAAAAATATCAGCCAAATTGGCCTCCAGCGCCCATGTATCAAGCGCTTACAGCTATCAAA
Organism: Pseudomonadota bacterium; assembly: GCA_023418355.1. Classification (GTDB taxonomy): domain Bacteria; phylum Pseudomonadota; class Gammaproteobacteria; order Burkholderiales; family Burkholderiaceae_C; genus Comamonas. Next base: position 5,610 of record JAEZZU010000025.1, read on the forward strand.
AACGATAAATCACTGCCCTGCCTGCTTCTTGCCGACCATCAAGCGCTGGATAGACAGCGCTGACGAGGACACACACGCTTCTTATGATTTGCTGATCACAGGCACCAAGAGGAGATCCCCCATGCACTGGCTGCGTACCGTTCACTCCACCCGCCCTCACTGGCTGCTGGCGCTGACCATGCTCAGCACACCCGCCTGGGCCATCTACCAATGCCAGGACCCTGCCACTGGCCGCACCACATTTCAGGAACGCCCCTGCGAAGCCACCGGCATGCGCGGCAAGCAGATTGAAGTGCGGCCCAGCACACTGGGTGCCACAGGCTCTGCCACAGCCGCTACAGCAGGCACCGCACAGCAACTGCGCGCACAGTCAGAACGCCAGGCCAAGGAACGCCGCCTGCGTGATCTGAACGCCCATGACATTCCCAATGCACAAGCTCGCGCACGCAGCGCTGCCAACCGCTGCAAGGAGCGCATGGATGCCGTAGGCCGCAAAAAATCCAGCGCCAGCAACAACCTGGCCGGCGCCACCTGGAAACAGTCACTGAGCACCGAAATGCAGGCCATTGCCACCCAGTGCCATGCAGAAACCGCGGTACTCAATGCAGAGGTCGACCGCCTGCTCAACGAACAGCGCCAGCTGGAGCAGGAACTGGCCGTGCAACCCGCGGAATGAGCGCACACAAAATAAGCATAAAAAATGCTTCCAGCGCTTATGCAGCAAGCGCTGAAAGCTATGAAAAATGAAACTTGTTGCAATCAAACGCGATCAGCCGCCTTGGCTTCACGCACGGTCAGCAAGGCACCAATCAAAAAGCACACGGCGCCCAACATCAGCTGCGCATTGGAAAACAGCGCCACTGCGCTGGACTGCCCCTGCTGCGGCACAAAGGCCGTGCATGCAGCAATCATGAAGGCGATGCAGCCCACCAGATTCACAAACACAATCTGCCAGTCCAGATCCTTCAGCCGCCACCGCCAGAAGCTGTGATTGGCCTCCACAAAGGCCAGATAGGCAGACACCAGAAACAGCACCGACCCCAGCATATCCGGCGCCCAGACCAGCAGATCCTGCAGATACCAGAGGCTGCCCAGCTTCACCGCGCTGAGCGTGCTCACGTTAAAAGCCAGCGTCCCCAGAAACTGCGTCAGCGTACTCAGCCAGCCTGCATCTCTGGGCTGCCAGCCCAACAGCTGGATGCGGGGGTGGCTCGCCTGCCCTTCAGGATCAGGCGTAAAACCTGTCGTATTGGCCGCCTGAAAATGCTGCATGTAGGCCGCGAGCGTAAAAGGGATCGAGCCCATAAAAAAAATCACATTGGCCCAGGCCAGCAAGGCAGCGCTCGCATGCGGCAGCATGGACAGCACACTACCCAGAATGAAAAGCGCGGAACCCACCGCAAAAGTGCCGCCCATCAGCCGGTTGTAGCCGCGCGATTTCCACAACGGCACGGGCAGATGCTCCATGGCACGCGCCGCACGCAACAAGCCTTTGCGATGCTCACGCGCCTTCCAGATAATGCGCCGCCCTGCTGCCAGCTGATAACTGCGAAAGGTGATGAAGGGGCCTGCTCCGGCCTGCAGGATGCCGTGAAGGGTAGAACGGTGAGTCAATGGGTCCAAGCGAAAGCTCATGTCACGGGTTGGCGCTATGCACAAGGCGTGCAGTATTACATGACGTCCAGCCAAGGACAGCCTGTCAGGGGGAAGCTGGTATCTGGCAAGTGCGGGGCAGTCAAGATGGACGCCAAGCTTTGTTGCGCAACGCTTTATGCAGCAACTTCTGCCGCTTGCAAGTTCTAGAAAAGCAAAAAGCCCCGCAAATCATTGATTTGCAGGGCTTTTATTGCATTGAGCTGCTAGGCAGTTCTCAACGCGGGATTATTCCCACTCAATCGTTGCTGGTGGTTTGGTCGACACGTCATAGGTGACGCGGTTGATGCCACGCACTTCGTTGATGATGCGGCCAGACACCTTCTTGAGCAGACCGTAAGGCAGCTCGGCCCAGTCGGCAGTCATGAAGTCGCTGGTAATCACAGCACGCAGGGCCACGACGTAGTCGTAGGTACGGCCGTCGCCCATCACGCCCACGCTCTTGACGGGCAGGAACACGGTGAATGCCTGGCTGGTCAGGTCATACCAGCTCTTGCCGGTCTTCTCGTCGATCCAGTTGCGCAGCTCTTCGATGAAGATGGCATCCGCGCGGCGCAGCAGGTCGGCGTATTCCTTCTTGACTTCACCCAGGATACGCACGCCCAGTCCGGGGCCTGGGAAGGGGTGGCGATACACCATTTCGCGGGGCAGACCCAGAGCCACGCCCAGTTCGCGCACTTCGTCCTTGAACAGGTCGCGCAGGGGTTCCAGCAGCTTCAGGCCCAGCTGCTCAGGCAGGCCGCCCACGTTGTGGTGGCTCTTGATGGTGACAGCCTTCTTGGACTTGGCACCGCCCGACTCGATCACGTCAGGGTAGATCGTGCCTTGTGCCAGGAAAGTTGCGCCCTTGGAGCCAGCAGTTGCAGCCTTGAGCTTGGCAGCTTCGCTCTTGAACACGTCCACAAACAGACGGCCAATGATCTTGCGCTTTTGCTCAGGCTCGGACACACCAGCCAGTTCACCCAGGAACAGCTCGGAAGCGTCCACGCGAATCACCTTGGCGTGCAGCTTGCCTTCGAACATGTCCATGACCATGTCGCCTTCATTGAGGCGCAGCAGACCATGGTCCACAAACACGCAGGTCAGCTGGTCACCAATGGCGCGGTGGATCAGCGCAGCAGCCACGGACGAGTCCACGCCGCCGGACAGGCCCAAGATGACTTCTTCGTCACCCACTTGCTCACGGATCTTGGCAACGGCTTCTTCGATGTAGTCGCCCATGATCCAGTCTGCATTGGCACCGCAGATGTCCAGCACAAAGCGGTTGAGCATGGCTGCGCCCTGCACGGTGTGCGTGACTTCGGGGTGAAACTGCACGGCGTAGAAGCGGCGAGTCTCGTCCGCCATACCGGCGATGGGGCAGGAAGGTGTGGAGCACATCACCTTGAAGCCTTCGGGCAGCTGGGTGACCTTGTCACCGTGGCTCATCCAGACCTTGAGCATGCCGTGGCCTTCAGCGGTCACGAAGTCTTCAATGCCCTTGAGCAGTTCAGTGTGGCCGTGTGCGCGCACTTCGGCGTAGCCGAATTCACGGGTGTTGGAGCCTTCCACCTTGCCGCCCAGCTGGGTGGCCATGGTCTGCATGCCGTAGCAGATGCCCAGCACGGGAATACCCAGCTCGAACACGGCGTCAGGCGCGCGGTCATCCACTTCGTAAACGGAAGCGTGGCTGCCGGAGAGGATGATGCCTTTGAGCTTGCCGTCAGCGGCAAACTCGCGCACCCATTCGCTGCTCACATCGCAGGGGTGGACTTCGCAGTACACGTGGGCTTCGCGCACGCGACGTGCGATCAGCTGTGTGA
>JAEZZU010000088.1 GCA_023418355.1 Pseudomonadota bacterium
GTCCTTGTGCATGTCCACCAGGGTTTCCAGCGCCAGATAGGGGTGCACGGCTTCGGCACCGTAGCCTGCCAGCACGGCGAAGTGGTGCACTTCGCGGGCGGTGCCGGTTTCCACGACCAGACCGGCGGTGGTGCGCAGACCTTCGCGCACCAGGTGCTGGTGGATGGCCGACAAGGCCAGCAGCGCAGGAATGGCAACCTGGGTGGCAGACAGATGGCGGTCGCTGATGATCAGGATGTTGGCGCCACCCTTGATCTCGTCCACGGCCTGTGCGCACAGCGAGGCCAGCTTGGCTTCCACGCCTTCACGGCCCCAGCTCAGGGGGTAGGTGATGTCAATGGTTGCGCTCTTGAACTTGCCGTGGGTGTGCTTTTCGATCTCGCGCAGCTTGGCCATGCCCTCGAAGTCGAGGATGGGCTGCTGCAGCTCCAGGCGCATCGGAGGGTTGACCTGGTTGATGTCCAGCAGGTTGGGCTTGGGGCCGACGAAGGACACCAGCGACATCACGATGGCTTCGCGGATGGGGTCGATCGGCGGGTTGGTCACCTGCGCGAACATCTGGCGGAAGTAGTTGTACAGCGGCTTGTTCTTGCTGGACAGCACGGCCAGCGGGCTGTCGTTGCCCATGGAGCCAATGCCTTCTTCGCCGTTCTTGGCCATGGGGGCCAGCAGAAACTTGATGTCTTCCTGCGTAAAGCCGAAAGCTTGCTGGCGCTCCAGCAAAGGCAGTTCGCTGGTCTTGGCGGGCGCGACAAAGTCGGCAGGCACTTCCACCTGATCGAGCTTGATGCGCAGATTCTCAATCCACTGCTTGTAGGGCTTGGTGTTGACGACATTGGCCTTGAGCTCGTCGTCTTCAATCATGCGGCCCTGCTCCAGGTCGATCAGCAGCATCTTGCCGGGCTGCAGGCGCCACTTGCGCACAATCTTGCTGTCTGGCACAGGCAGCACGCCCGCTTCAGAGGCCAGAATCACCAGGTCGTCTTCCGTCACCACGTAGCGCGAGGGGCGCAGGCCATTGCGATCCAAAGTCGCACCAATCTGGCGACCATCGGTGAATACCAGCGACGCGGGGCCGTCCCATGGCTCCATCATGGCCGCGTGGTACTCATAGAAGGCGCGGCGGCGCTCGTCCATGGCTTCGTGCTGCTCCCAGGGCTCGGGAATCATCATCATCACGGCTTGGCTGATGGGGTAGCCCGCCATGGTCAGCAGTTCCAGGCAGTTGTCGAAAGTCGCGGTGTCGGACTGACCGGCAAAGCTGATGGGGTAGAGCTTCTTCAGGTCTTCGCCCAGCACAGGGGAAGCCATCACGCCTTCGCGCGCCACCATCCAGTTGTAGTTGCCGCGCACGGTGTTGATTTCACCGTTGTGCGCCACGTAGCGGTAGGGGTGGGCCAGCGGCCACTCGGGGAAGGTGTTGGTGGAGAAACGCTGGTGCACCAGGCCAATGGCCGAGACGCAGCGCTCATCAGCCAGGTCGTTGTAGTACACGCCGACCTGATCGGCCAGCAGCAGGCCCTTGTACACCACGGTACGGCTGCTCATGCTGGGCACGTAATACTCTTTGCTGTGCTTCAGGCCCAGATTCTGAATGGCCGCCGATGCAGTCTTGCGGATCACGTACAGTTTGCGCTCCAGCGCATCCTGCACGATCACGTCCGAGCCGCGGCCAATGAACACCTGGCGCATGATGGGCTCTTTTTCGCGCACGGCAGGCGACATGGGCATGTCGCGGTTCACGGGCACATCGCGCCAGCCCAGCAGCACCTGGCCTTCGGCCTTGATGGCGCGCTCCAGCTCCTGCTCACAAGCCAGGCGGGAAGCATGTTCCTTGGGCAGGAAGACCATGCCCACACCGTATTCGCCCGCAGGAGGCAGTTCCACACCCTGCTTGGCCATTTCTTCGCGGTAGAGCTGGTCCGGAATCTGAATCAGGATACCTGCGCCGTCCCCCATCAGCGGGTCGGCCCCCACCGCGCCGCGGTGGTCGATGTTTTCGAGGATTTTCAGTGCGCCCAAAACGATGTCGTGGCGCTTTTCGCCCTTGATGTGGGCAACAAAGCCCAAACCGCAGGCATCGTGTTCGTGGCTCTTGGCGTACAGGCCGTGTTCTTGGAGGTGTGCAATTTCTGCAGCCGTGGTCATGGCATTCGTCCTCGTTGGTATATCGCAGGGACTCGCAGATTAAAACCACGCATCATCTCATGCAAGAAAATTTAATTAGGGTCAGATTCCAATTTAAATGCACCAAATTAACCCAAATAAAAATAAGGGACAGATATTAAAAAATTCAATAAAAACATGCGCTTTTCTTTGCACCAATAAAAAAGGCACCTGTTTGGTGCCTGTAACCCGGATGTTTATTCGGTTTTTTGGGGCAGTGTCCGCACCGGTCGCCCGGCTTTCTGGCGCTGCAGGCGCCGGGTCGTGCGCTGCTGCAGCTCCTGCACAAAGCTGTCAGAGCCCAGCACCCAGCCCTTGAGCGCGGCCTGCAGCACCACCTCGCGCACCTCTTCCGAGGGGCCACGGTCCAGCAGTTCAGCATAGGCAGCCTCCCGCGCAAACGGTGTATTGCCCAGCTTCCAGTAACTGGGGTGCAGACGCAGCATGCGCTCGGTCTGTGCGCCTACATGGTGGCGCGCACTGCTCCAGCCATAGTCCACAGCACGGTGGCTGACACCCTCATCCACAGGCTGACACTCCAGCACCACCATGGCAGGCAGCATCCAGGACTCCGGCTCCAGCACGGTGGCGCGGTAGCGCCCTTCCCACAGCGTGCCACTGCGACCGTGGCGGTTGTTGAACGTGCGCACATAGGTTCTGCCCACCGCCTGCATGAACTGCGGCAGGCTCTCAGCCTGCTCGGGCGTGAGCAGCAGGTGCAGCTGATTGGGCAGCAGCGAGAATGCATGCAGCTGCACGGCAAAGCGACCTGCCATTTCGGCCAGCACGGCTTTCATGCTGGTGTAGTCCTGCCCATCGACAAAAATAGGTTGCAGGTTGTTGCCACGCAGCACCACATAGTGCGGCAGGCCGGGCAAGGTCAGGCGGGGTAGTCGGGCCATGGTGATGGAGCAGAACGCAAAAGCACGCCACTTACTGGCGTGTGGTACGCAGCAATTGTGAAACGCTTTGGGCCGTAGACAGCAGATGCGGCAGTATGCGCGATTCCATCTCCTGCGCATTGGTGCGGTTGACCTGGCCAGAGACGTTGATGGCGCCCACCGTCTGTCCCTGGGCATTGATCAGCGGTGCAGCCACCGAAATCAGGCCCTCCTCCAGCTCCTGGTTCATCAGCGCCCAGCCCTGCTCACGCACCTGGGCAATCGCGCGCAGCAGATCTGCGTCTTCCACCAGCGTGTGGCGCGTATAGGCCACGCGCGGGCACTGGGCCAGCAACTGCTGCAGCTGGGTCTGCGGCAGACCGGCCAGCAGCATGCGGCCCATGGACGTCCAGAACGCAGGCAGGCGCGAGCCCACACCCAGATTGGTGCTCATGATCTTGTGGGCGTGTACGCGCACCACATAGACCACATCCAGCCCGTCGAGCACACCGGCGGAGCAGGACTCCTGCACTTTTTCCGACAGTGCCTCCATCAGCGGCGAGGCCAGATTCCAGATGGGCTGTGAACTCAGATAGGCATAGCCCAGATCAAGGATGCGCGCGGTCAGGCGGAAGTGCTTGCCATCGCTGTGCACATAGCCCAGCGTCTGCAGCGTCAGCAGGATGCGACGTGCCCCAGCACGCGTCAGGCCCGTCTGCGCCGCCACCTCGCTCAAGGTCTGTACCGGCCGCTCCGCACTGAAGGAGCGAATCACCTCCAGCCCCCGTGCAAACGACTGCACATAGCTGTCTCCGGGCTTGTTTTCAGTGAGCTGTGCAGGCGCTTGCACAGCGTCTAGGGTTTTCCCTGATGTGGTTTTTACAGGCGATTTTTCCAAACTTCGGTTCCTATAATTCTTTTAACGAACAAATGTTCTTATTGCGAACATTTTAGAAAAGCTTGTGACTTTGCATACCCGTTCATCAGGGAGAGACAAGCATGATCAACAAGATCACCGACAGCATCGCCGAAGCGCTGTCCGGTATTCAAGACGGCGCCACTGTTTTGATTGGTGGCTTTGG
>JAEZZU010000138.1 GCA_023418355.1 Pseudomonadota bacterium
GGATGTTGTGCAGGTACTTCTGCGCAGTTTCCTGGCTGGCGGTGCCATCCGAGCCTTGGGTTTCTTCAAACGCTGCGTAGGCATCTGCGCTCAGCACCTCGGCCCACTTGTAGCTGTAGTAGCCAGCCGCGTAGCCACCGGCAAAGATGTGGCTGAAGGTGTTGGTGGAGCGGTTGTAGTCCGTCGTGGGCAGCACGGCCACTTCATCGCGCACTTGCTTGAGCAGCGCCATGTAGTCGCCATCCTTGGCCGCGCCGCTGTGCAGCAGCATGTCGAACAGCGCAAACTCGATCTGGCGCAGCGTGCCCATGCCGGCCTGGAAGTTCTTGGCGGCAATCATCTTGTCGTACAGCGCACGGGGCAGGGGCTCGCCGGTATCGACATGTGCGGTCATGTCGCGCAGCACGTTCCATTCCCAGCAGAAGTTTTCCATGAACTGGCTGGGCAGCTCCACGGCGTCCCATTCCACGCCGTTGATGCCTGACACATCGCGCTCGTTGACCTGTGTGAGCATATGGTGCAGCGCGTGGCCGGATTCGTGGAACAGGGTGATCACGTCGTCGTGCGTGAGCAGCGCGGGCTTGCCATCCACGCCGTCGGCAAAGTTGCAGACCATGTGGGCCACGGGTGTCTGCAGCACGCCGGTGTCCGGGCGCTGCCAGCGGCTGCGCACATCGTCCATCCAGGCGCCGCCGCGCTTGCCCTTGCGTGCGGGCTGGTCCAGGTAGAACTGGCCCACCAGCTGGCCGTTGCGCTCCAGGCGGAAGAACTGCACGTCCTTGTTCCAGACGGCGGCTTCGTCCTTGACGATCTTTACGTCAAACAGGCTTTCGATGATCTTGAACAGGCCTGCCAGCACCTTGGGCGCAGTGAAGTACTGCTTGACCTCCTGCTCGCTGAAGGAATAGCGCGCTTCCTTGAGCTTTTCGGAGATATAGGTCCAGTCCCAGGGCTGTGGGTCGGTAATGCCCAGTTCCCTGGCGGCAAATTCGCGCAGGTCGGCCACATCTTTTTCCGCATAGGGGCGCGCACGCTTGGCCAGGTCACGCAGGAAGTCAATGACCTGCTGCGGCGACTGGGCCATCTTGGGCACCAGCGAGACCTCCGCAAAGTTCTGGTAGCCCAGCAGCTGGGCTTCTTCCTGGCGCAGGGCCAGGATTTCCTTGATGATGGCCGTGTTGTCGTATTTGGCCAGATCGCCCTCGGCCTGCTCGGAGGCGCGGGTCACATAGGCGTGGTAGACCTTCTCGCGCAGCGCGCTGCTGTGCGCAAATTGCATGATGGGCAGGTAGCAGGGGATCTTGAGTGTGAGCTTGTAGCCGTCCTTGCCATCAGCCTCGGCAGCAGCCTTGGCGGCCTGCTTCACATCTTCGGGCACGCCAGCGAGCTCCTGCTCCGTGGCGTAGTAGGCCCAGTGGTCGGTCGCATCCAGCGTGTTTTCGCTGAACTTCTGGGCCAGCTCGGCGCTGCGCTCCTGAATCTTGGCAAAGCGCTCACGATCTGCACCTTGCAGCTCGGCACCGGACAGCACAAAGCTGCGCAGTGCGTTTTCATGCGCTTTCTTCTGCGCAGCTGTGAGCGTGTTCACATCAATGGCCTTGTACTTGGCGTACAGGCGCTCGTCGGCACCCAGGCGGGTCCAGAATTCGGTGACCTTGGGCAGCGCCTCGTTGTAGGCAGCGCGTAGTTCAGGGCAGTCCGCCACGCTGGAGAGGTGGCTCACGGCGCTCCATTGCATGCCCAGCTTTTCAGTGGCCACGTCCAGCACTTTGGCAATGGCATTCCAGTCAGCAGGAAAGTCCGGTGCTGTGACGGTCTCCAGCGCAGCGCTGGCACGCTCAATCAGGGTATCGATGGCAGGGCCGACGTCTGCAGGCGTGATGCGGTCAAACAGCGGCAGGCTAGAGGATTCAAGCAATGCATTGGTCATAGCAGAGCATTTTGCGCCAACTGCGTATGTTTCAAGTGTGTAAGGAAAACTATTTTCTTGATAGCTGCAGGCGCTGGATGGCCGTGCGGTTTGCCAGGCTTTCGATGTGTGCAGAAGAGGCTGGGCAGCAGCGCAGCCTCTGCTTCAGCAGGGTGGTGTCCTGAAGCACTCGCTGCAAGCTGAGCGGACACCGATGCATGCAGTTGACCTTGGGCTCGCGCCTTTGGAACTGGCTCGGCAGGCTGGAGGTCTGTATGGCTTTGGCATTGAATCGCGGAAGCTTGGAGCGAATTGCTGAAAACATCAGCAATTCGGCATATTGGGCGAAAATTTTTTGAAATTTGGCAGCGTTTTTGACCGGAGAGGCCAAAAACTATGTGCATAATCTCGGCTTCTCTCAAGGGGAGTCGCCAAGTTGGTTAAGGCACCGGATTTTGATTCCGGCATGCGAGGGTTCGAGTCCTTCCTCCCCTGCCAGAACATGAAACCCAGTCAGTTCGCTGACTGGGTTTTTTTATGCCTGTTGCACAAATAAATGCCTATGTGCTGCCGTGGTCAGGCGTGCTATCAGCGGCATTCTGGCTGGCCCTATGCAGAGCCAGGCCGTCTGCCTAAGCCAAGGCGACG
>JAEZZU010000209.1 GCA_023418355.1 Pseudomonadota bacterium
TGGTCGAAAACGGCCAAGTGGTGGTGCGCCCCATGAACTACCTGGCCATGTCGTATGACCACCGTATCATCGACGGCCGCGAAGCCGTGCTGGGCCTGGTGGCCATGAAGGAAGCGCTGGAAGATCCATCGCGCCTGCTGTTCGACCTGTAATCCAGTACAGGGTTCGAACCACGACGAAAACCCACCCTCGGCCACGCCCTGCGGTGGGTTTTTTCAAGCACTTCAGACAAGAGATTTTGAGACATGAGCAAGCAATTTGACGTTATCGTGATCGGTGCCGGCCCCGGCGGTTACATCGCAGCCATCCGCGCTGCACAGCTGGGCAAGAACGTGGCATGTATTGATGCCTGGAGCACTGCAGCTGGCACTCCTGCGCCCGGCGGCACCTGCACCAACGTGGGCTGCATTCCTTCCAAGGCACTGCTGCAGTCGTCCGAGCACTTTGAGCATGCCAAGCTGCACTTCGGTGAGCACGGCATCAGCACCGGCGAAGTGGCCATTGATGTGCCCAAGATGATCGCCCGCAAGGACGCCATCGTGAAGCAGAACAACGACGGCATCCTGTACCTGTTCAAGAAGAACAAGGTCACTTTCTTCCACGGCATGGCTTCGTTTGTGAAGGCGGTCGAAGGCGGCTACGAAATCAAGGTTTCGGGCAAGAGCGAAGAAACACTGGTGGGCAACCAGATCGTGGTGGCCACAGGCTCCAACGCCCGTGCACTGCCCGGCGTGCCTTTTGACGAAGAAAAGGTGCTGTCCAACGATGGCGCACTGCGCATTGGTGCAGCGCCCAAGAAGCTGGGCCTGATTGGTGCAGGCGTGATCGGTCTGGAAATGGGCTCCGTCTGGCGCCGTCTGGGCACGGAAGTGACCGTGCTGGAAGGCATGGACAAGTTCCTGCCTGCCGTGGACGAGCAGATCGCCAAGGAAGCCAAGAAGGCTTTCGACAAGCAAGGCCTGAAGATCGAGCTGGGCGTGAAGATCTCCAACGTCGATACCTCCGGCGCAGGCGTGAAGGTCGAATACACCAATGCCAAGGGCGAAGCCCAGACGCTGGAAGTGGACAAGCTGATCGTGTCGATTGGCCGTACCGCCAACACCAATGGCCTGAATGCCGAAGCCGTGGGCCTGAAGGTGGACGAGCGCGGCATGATCGTTGTGGACGACGAGTGCAAGACCAACCTGCCCGGCGTGTGGGCGGTGGGCGACGTGGTGCGTGGCCCCATGCTGGCACACAAGGCCGAAGAAGAAGCCGTGGCCGTGGCAGAACGCATCGCTGGCCAGCATGGTCATGTGAATTTTGCGACACTGCCTTCCGTGATCTACACCAGCCCCGAAGTGGCATGGGTAGGTCGCAACGAGCAGCAGCTCAAGGAGCAGGGCGTGAAGTACAAGGCTGGTACTTTCCCCTTCCTGGCCAACGGCCGTGCACGTGCCCTGGGCGACACCACCGGTATGGTGAAGTTCCTGGCCGATGCCGAGACCGACGAAATCCTGGGCGTGCACATGGTTGGCCCCATGGTCTCCGAGCTGATCTCTGAAGCTGTGGTGGCCATGGAGTTCAAGGCATCGAGCGAAGACATCGCCCGTATCTGCCATGCCCACCCATCGCTGTCCGAGTCCACCAAGGAAGCTGCGCTGGCTGTCGATAAGCGTACGCTGAACTTCTAAATCTTTTTAGAAGCAAAATAGCCGCCAAGCCCAGGTTCTGCCTGCGCTTGGCGCTATCGTTTTATGTATTGCCTGTCGAGAGGCAGGCAAGCAGAAAGAATTGTTGAGCATGAGCCAGTCTGTCCGTGCGGCCTACGAGGCCGAACTTGCCGCCAAAGGCTTTACTGCCGACCCTGCGCAGCTGCGCGCCGTAGACGCTTTGCAGCGCTGTGCCGATGATTGGGCCGCCTACAAGGCGCAACGCTCGAATGCAATCAAGAAGCTGTTTCGCAAACCTGAAATTCCGCGTGGTGTCTACATGTACGGCGGAGTGGGGCGCGGCAAGAGCTTTCTGATGGATTGCTTTTTCAATACCGTCCCCATCAAGCGCAAGGTGCGTCTGCACTTTCACGAGTTCATGCGCGAAGTGCACCGCGAGCTGCATCTGCTGCAGGGCACGCAGAACCCGCTCGATGCCCTGGGGGCAAAAATAGCCAAGCGCTACAAGCTCATCTGTTTTGACGAATTCCACGTGGCGGACATCACGGACGCCATGATTTTGTACCGCCTGCTGGTGGCGCTGTTCGACAACGGTGTGGGCTTTGTGACCACGTCCAACTTCACGCCTGATGGCCTGTACCCCGATGGTCTGCACCGCGACCGCATCCTGCCTGCGATTGACCTGCTCAATACCCGCATGGACGTGGTCAATGTGGACAACGGTACGGACTACCGCCGCCGCACGCTGGAGAAGGTCAAGCTCTACCATTGCCCGCTGGGTGAAGCGGCAGACACCGCGATGCGCGAGACTTTCGAGCAGCTGATCGATGTGCCTGAAGAAAAGCCGCTGTTCAAGATCGAGTCACGCGAGATTCCGGCCGTGCGCCGTGCGGGTGGCGTGATCTGGTTTGACTTCCGCGAACTGTGCGGCGGCCCCCGCTCGCAGAACGACTATCTGGAAATTGCCTCGCAGTTCCATACGGTGCTGCTGTCCAATGTGCCTTACATGCCGGTGAACATGGCCTCACCTGCGCGCCGCTTTACCTGGCTGGTGGACGTGCTCTACGACCGTCGCGTCAAGCTCATCATGTCGGCGGCCGTGCCGCCCGAGCAGCTGTACACCGAAGGCCCACTGGCCCATGAATTTCCGCGTACAGTGTCACGCCTGAATGAAATGCAGTCGCAAGAGTACCTGTCGCTCGAACGCCGTGTGGTAGATACTGGACTGACCTGAGTTTTTGACGAGCAACCATGAACCTTTCTTGCTGGCTTCCCCGCACGTGCAGTGCTTTGATCTTGAGTCTGCTGTCTGCAGCTGTCTGCGCACAGAGCGCTGAACAGGATGAAGCAGCGCATGCTGCTGCACTTCAGCAGCGTGCCGATGCGCGAGACAAGGAGCGCGCCGAGATCGAGCAGGCACGCCAGGCCATCGAAGCACGCCAGAAGGAAGCTGAAGCCGCATGCTGGCAGCGCTTTGCGGTGGAAGGCTGTCTGCGAGATGCGCGCCAGGCAGCACGTGAGCAGGAACTGCCACTGCGCCAGCGTGAGCTGGAACTCAAGCAGCAGGAGCGCCAGGAAAAGGCCGATGAGCGCCTGCGCCTGATTGAGCAGAAAAAACGCGAGCGCAGCCCTGCGCTCATGAACGCTACCGAGCGTCGCGCACCTTCTGCTGCAGCGAAAGAAGAAAGCCCTGCACAACCTGCTGCTGCACCGTCTGCAGAGCAGACAGAGGCAGACATGGCACGTGTGCAGGCTGAGCGTGAGGCAGAGGCCCGGGAGCGAGCAGCCAAGACTGAGCAGGCACGCCAGGACAAGGCCGCTGAACTGGCCGAGCGCGAGCAGACCGAGGCGGAGCGCCGCGCCCGCGTCAAAAAATCCATGCAGGAAAAGCAGCAAAAAGCTGCTGAACGCCGTGCCAGCCAGCAAGCGCAGCCCAGCGCACAGCGCGGCAATCCACTGCCTGTGCCCGAAGGTTTGCCCCAGCCCAAGGATTGATGCCAGCTGGGTTGCCGGTGCAATAGCTGTTTCGATTTCAGAGGGAAAGTACGGGCTGAAATCTTTGTAGTTCCTGTGCCTGTGGTGACGCACTGCCAAGTAGACAAGCCCCATGACTCTTGAGGAACAAGTTGCAGCAGCGTTTGCGCAGGACGGCTGGCTCTCGCGCGCAGAGCCGCATTTCCGTCCGCGCACCGGGCAGACGGCCATGGCGCTGGCTGTGGCAGCAACCATTGAAAGCGGTGGCGTGCTGGTGGCAGAAGCTGGTACGGGCGTGGGCAAGACCTTCTCCTATCTGGTGCCAGCCTTGCTGTGTGGCAAGCGCGTCGTGATTTCCACTGCCACCAAGGCCTTGCAGGACCAGCTCTATTTGCGTGACTTGCCCCGGCTGGTGCAGGCGCTGGGCATGCCGCTGCGCATTGCACGCCTGAAGGGGCGCTCCAGCTACCTGTGCCTGCACCGCATGGGACAGGTGCACCAGAGCAAAGTGCCGCTGGACCCACAGGTGCTGCGTGCCGTGGCACGCGTGCAGCAGTGGTCGCACGGCACACGCACGGGCGATCTGGCCGAGCTGCCGGGTCTGGCCGAAAACTCGGCCGTGACCACGCTGGTCACATCGACCAAGGACAACTGTCTGGGCAGCAGCTGCGAACACTGGGAGCAGTGCCACGTCAACACCGCGCGCGCACAGGCGCTGGCAGCCGATATCTGCGTGGTCAACCACCACCTGTTTTTTGCAGACATGGAAGTGCGCGACTCCGGTGTTGCGCAGCTGCTGCCTTCTGCGGGCGTGGTCGTCATGGATGAAGCCCACCAGCTCAACGAAACCGGCATCCAGTTCGCAGGCTGGGTGCTTGGTACACGCCAGCTGCAGGGCTATATCAAGGATGTGCTGGCCGATGTGAATCTCCACGCCCGTGGGCAGGCGGACTGGATGCAGCTGCTTGCCCAGCTGGAACATGCCATCAACACCTGGCGTGCGGTGGCTGGCAGTGTGCCGCAGGGCACGCGGCTTCGCTGGCTGGGGCCTGCACCCGATGGCCTGCCAGAGAGCAGCTGGCGCAAAGGGCTGCATGCCACCGGGCAGGCATTGCGGGCGCTCCTGCTGGCTTTGGCCCAGGTGGCGGAAACCGCCAATGCCCTGCTGCCGCTGTACGAGCGTGGCGCACGCCTGCTATCGCAGCTGGCCAGCTTTGCCCAGCCTGTACCCGATGATGCCGTGCGCTGGCTGGAAGTCACACGCCAGCACCTGCGGCTGATGGAGTCCCCCCTGAACATCGCACGCCTGATGCGTGAACACCTGCAGGCCACCGACGATGCCCAGGACGAGGCCGCCGCACCGCGCCAGGCCTGGGTGTTTACCTCGGCCACATTGGGTGATGACGACGACCTGCGCTGGTTCACCGAAAGCTGCGGCCTGCGCCAGGCACGTGTGTTGCGCGTGGACAGCCCGTTCGATTACCAGCGCCAGGCCGTGCTGTATGTGCCGCAGGAGTTTCCTGACCCCGCACAGCAAGCCGTACACAGCGCAGCGGTGGCGCAGCTGGCCGGTGATGCGGCACAGGTGCTGGGCGGCCGCACGCTGGTGCTCACCACCACGCTCAAGGCGCTGGAGACCATTGGACAGCTGTTGCAGCAGCGCTTTGGCATGTTTGAATCCATGGACGTGCTGGTGCAGGGCCAGGGCTCCAAGCATGTGCTGATGGAGCGCTTCCGCGCAGGCACGGTCAACGGTCGTGGCTGCATTCTGGTGGCTTCTTCCACGTTCTGGGAAGGTGTGGACATTCCGGGCGATGCGCTGCAGCTGGTGGTGATCGACAAGCTGCCATTTCCGCCGCCTGATGACCCACTGGTGGACGCCCGCTCGCGCCAGCTGGAATCGGTCGGGCGCAGCCCCTTTGTGGATTACATGCTGCCCGAAGCCTCCATGGCACTCAAGCAGGGCGCAGGCCGTCTGATTCGCAGTGAAACCGACACCGGCATTCTGGTGGTGGCAGACACGCGGCTGCGCACCAAGGCCTATGGCAAGCGGCTGGTGCAGGCTTTGCCGCCCATGCACCGCATCGGCACGACGCAGGCTTTTGAAGATGCGCTGGCACGTCTGGTGCGCGGGGAATTGCCCGTAGAGACCGCGCCAGCTGACGACGATGTCAGCAATTCTTAAGCCTGGCTGGCCTGCAATCGGCATACGCTAGCCGCAGGGACAATTTCAATCAGGGGGTAGACAAATGGTCGATCAGGTGCAAACCGTGGTGATTGGTGCCGGTGTGGTGGGGCTGGCGGTGGCGCGTGCACTCGCACAGTCGGGCCGTGAAGTGGTTGTGCTGGAGGCTGCAGACGCTATCGGCACGGGCACCAGCTCTCGCAACAGCGAAGTGATTCATGCGGGCATCTACTACCCCCAGGGATCGCTCAAGGCGCGCCTGTGCGTGCAGGGCAAGGAGCTGCTCTATGCCTACTGTACGCAAAAGAATGTGGAGTACCGCCGCTGCGGCAAGCTGATTGTGGCGACCAGCAGCGAGCAGGTTGCGCAGCTGCAGCAGATTCAGCAAAAAGCGGCTGCCAATGGCGTGCACGACCTGCAGCTGCTCACGCGCGAGCAGGCACAGGCGCTGGAGCCCGCGCTGCAGTGCCAGGCCGCGCTGCTTTCGCCCAGCACCGGCATTGTGGACAGCCATGGGCTGATGCTGGCGCTGCAGGGCGACATGGAGCAATGCGGTGGCGCGCTGGCCTTGCTCTCGCCCGTGGTGGCAGGGCAGGTGCAGGCGGGCGGCATCCTGCTGCGCACGGAAGACGGCACCGAGCTGTTGGCTCAGGAAGTCATCAATGCTGCGGGCCTGTTTGCGCCCGAGGTGGCGTCGCGCATGCAGGGGCTGGATGCGCAGCATGTGCCCACAGCCTACTTTGCCAAGGGCAACTATTTCACGCTCAGCGGCAAGGCACCGTTCAGCCACCTGATCTATCCCGTGCCTGAAGCAGCGGGTCTGGGCGTGCACCTGACGCTGGATCTGGGCGGGCAGGCCAAGTTTGGCCCGGATGTGGAATGGGTAGACAGCCCGGATCGGCTGCAGGTGGACTCACAGCGCTGCGCAGGCTTTTATGCCGAGGTGCGCAAGTACTGGCCCCAGCTCAAGGACGAAGCACTGGCGCCCGGCTATGCAGGCATGCGCCCCAAGATTTCCGGTCCGGGCGAAGCCGCCGCAGACTTTGTGATTCAGGGCAGCAGCACCCACGGCGTGAACGGGCTGGTCAACCTGTTCGGCATTGAGTCGCCCGGCTTGACCAGTTGTCTCGCCATTGCCCAGCATGTGCTGCAAACGCTGGAAAGCGCTGGCAATGCATGATGGCTGTTGGCTGACTTGGTGAGGGCTGCTGCATTCGTTAAGATGTGACGCAGTCTTCATCGCCCGGGCCACACAGGTTCGGGTCTCTGATTGTTCTTCTGATACCTAGAAAGGCATCCATCATGGCAATTTCTGACACCGTTTCTTCCGCTCAGGCTGATCTCGAAAAGCTGGTGACCGATGTACGTACCCTGCTGGCCAGCAAGGATCTGGACGCCATCCCCCAGATCAATGTGCTGCGCGAAAAGCTGGACGAAAGCGTATACCAGGTGCGTGAAAAGACCCTGAACGCCGCTTACGAAGCAGCGCGTCAGG
>JAEZZU010000237.1 GCA_023418355.1 Pseudomonadota bacterium
CCATGGAGGCAGGCCACGCCAAAAACACGGCGCGGCTGCTGCATCTGTGCCTGCCTGGCAGCAGGCTGGAAGTGGGCGAGGTATTTGATGCCGATACCCTGCAGGCACTGCTGCATGCCCCATGGCCCGAGCAGGCCAGCAATGTGCCAGTGCGCGCTATCCTGCTCTACCCGCCTACCCCGCACGACCCACAACTGCCTGTGGTGCAGCCACCGGAGCTGCCCGCACAGTGGCTCACGCAACCTGACACGCTGCGGCTGGTCGTCATCGATGGCACCTGGCGCAAGAGCCGCAAGATGCTGTATCTGAACCCTGCGCTGCAGCAGCTGCCGCGCCTGTCACTGCAGGATGTGCCTGCGGGCCGCTATGCCATCCGCAAGGCACATGCACCGGGGCAGCTGTCCAGCTTTGAAGCCACAGCCCTTGCCCTGGCGCAATTGCAGGGATGGCAGGCAGACGCCCTTCCCATGCAGCAGCTGATGTGCAGTTTTGAGCAGGCCATGCAGCTGCACCAGCGCCTGCAGGCGAATAAAGAAACAAAAGAAATATAAAAACTATTTTTTAGTTGTTCCAGTTTTAAGAATACTTTCTCACAATGCATGCAAGACCTGAAGCACAGGCATTCGGCCTGTCTGCACCGGGAACATGTATTGCTGATTGCGAAGGACTGAGAACATGCCACTGAAACCATGGATCACCGTTATCGCCACTGGCGCAGCTTTGCTGACGGGAACTTCCGCGTGGGCCGATCGCCTGCAGGACATCCAGAACGCCGGCGTGGTACGCATCGCCGTCTTTGATGCCAACCCGCCGTTTGGCTTTACCAATCCCAAGACCCGCCAGATCGTGGGTCTGGACGTGGATTACGCTCAGGAAATTGCAGACCGTCTGGGCGTGAAACTGCAACTGGTGCCCACCAATCCTGCCAACCGTGTGCCGCTGCTGCAGTCCAACAAGGTGGACCTGGTATTGGCCAACTTCACCATTACCGACGAGCGGGCCAAGCAGGTGAACTTCAGCATACCGTACTTTGCCTCCGGCACACAGTTCATCGCGCCGAAGGGCAAACTTACAGCGCCCGAGCAGCTGAACAGCCTGCGCATTGGCGTGGACAAGGGTACGACCAACGAAATCCAGCTGCGCCAGCAATACCCACAGGCCACGCTGGTGGCCTATGACGACACCCCGTTTGCCTTTACCGCGCTGCGCAATGGCAGTGTGCAGGCCATCTCGCAAGACGGTCCCAAGCTGGCCGGACTGCTGGCACAGATCAAAGACCCCAAGGAACGTGCCAAGTGGGAAATTCCTGCCTTCACCATCTCCAATGACCGCATGGGTGTAGGCATTCCCAAGGGCGAGACTGCACTGACCGAGTTCGTGAACAAGGCGCTGCATGATCTGGAAGCCGAAGGCAAGGCCGCCAGAATCTATGACGTCTGGTTTGGCCCCGACAGCGCCACACCACTGCCCCGCACCTTCAAGATTGGCGATCCCGCCTGACGTACCGCTTGACGCATCTCCTTCAAGGGAGGTTTTCAACCTGCACAGACCCGGTGCAGGTTTCTTTTTTCGCTTGCTGAAACATGTCCATGGAATGGCACCTGCCTGACGGCCTGCTGGCTGGCAAATACTGGGACTGGCTGCTCAGCGGCTGGTATGTGACGATGGGCAGTGCTGTCTTCGTCATCGTCCTGGCCTCGCTGCTGGGGCTGCCTTTTGCGCTGGCGCGCAGCAGCCACAGCCGTCTGCTGCGCGGGGCCGCTGCGCTGTACCTGTCTGTCTTTCGGAATACGCCGCTGCTGGTTCAGCTGTTCTTCTGGTACTTTGCCGTACCCAGCCTGCTGCCCGAACACTGGATGCAGGCCCTCAACCAGCACGAGTCGCTGACAGAAGGCTCCCTGCTTCGCTTTGTGCCGACCTTTGAAGTCATCGCCGCCATCACCGGGCTGGTGCTGTATTCCACGGCCTATGTGGGCGAGGAAATCCGCGCCGGGCTGCGCAGCATTCCCGCCGGGCAGTGGCAGGCTGCGCGGTCGCTCGGCATGACGGACGGGCAGGCACTGCGCTACATCACACTGCCACAGGCACTGCGTCATGTGATCTCGCCGCTGTTCGGGCAGTACATGAACATTGTGAAGAACACCTCGCTGGGCATGGCCATTGGCCTGGTCGAGCTGTCCTACCGCACACGCCAGGTGGAGGCAGAGACCTTCCAGTCCTTTCAGGCCTATGCCATTGCCACCTTGCTCTACATCGTGCTGGTGGTGCTGCTGCAGTGGATCAGCCACCGCCTGCAGGCCATCCACCCCGGGAGGTACGCGTGAACTTTGCAGCGCTGGCCGACGACTGGCAGTACCTGCTGTGGGGCACCTTTCCCGAAGGCCCGCCGGGTGGTGCACTGCTCACACTGCTGCTGTGCGGCATCTCGGGTGTGCTCTCGGCCATCTTTGGCGTGGTATTTGGCATGGCACTTGTCATGGGGCACGGCCCATGGCTGCACGCACTGACCGCAGTGCTGGGCTTTTTGCGTGCCATCCCAGTGCTGATGCTGATCTTCTGGACCTACTTTCTGCTGCCACTGCTGTTTGGCGTGGATGTGCCGGGGCTGTTTTCCGTAGTGTGTGCGCTCTCGCTCATCAGCGGTGCCTATCTTGCACACGGTGTGGCCGCAGGCATTCGCGCCATTCCCGGTGGACAGTGGCAAGCAGGCGCAGCGCTGGGCATGACGCGCTGGCAGGTGCTGCAGCTGCTGGTGCTGCCGCAGGCATTGCGCATCATGCTGCCGTCCTTTGTGAACCAGTGGGTCACGCTGATCAAGGACAGTGCGCTGGCCTATATCGTGGGGGTGAACGAGCTGTCCTTCCTAGCCACCCAGGTCAATGCACAGCTGATGGTGCATCCGGCTGAGGTGTTCCTCTTCGTGGGTGCCGTGTACTGGCTGCTGTGTTCTGCGCTGAATCTGCTGGCATGGCTGGTCGAGCGGCACAGTGGCACTGGCCGCATGCGTGCGCAGCACTGATCAGCGCGCACTCAGCACTGGTACGCCGCAGTCACCACACCCTGCACCGGGTGCAGCGACAGACTGTCGCAGCGCAACCGCAGCACGGCCCCCTGGGCAAACTCCAGCTCCATGGTGACCACGCCCTGCAGCTCACAGGGCACGGGCAGTTGCTGGATGCGCTGGCTGGCATGCAGCACCACCCCGTGGTTCAGGCGGCCGATGCAGGCCGCAGGCTCTACGG
>JAEZZU010000289.1 GCA_023418355.1 Pseudomonadota bacterium
GGAACCATCCGCAGTGGTGGCTGGAGCGCCTGCAAAAAGACTATCCGCAGGACTGGGAGCGCATTCTGCAGGCCAATAACACCCAGGCCCCCATGAGCCTGAGAGTTAATAAGCAAAAAACGACTCCAGCGCAGTACCAGCAAGCGCTGGCAGCTATCAATATCGATGCTTCCGTTTTTGGTGAAGTCGGTGTGCAGCTGGACAAGGCGCAGCCCGTCCATGCCTTGCCGGGCTTTGAGCAGGGCGTGGTGTCGGTACAGGATGGCGCCGCCCAGCTGGCTGCACCCTTGCTGCTGCAGGGCATGGATCTGAGTCAGCCTTTGCAGCTGCTTGATGCCTGCGCCGCACCGGGCGGCAAGACGGCGCACCTGCTGGAATATGCGGGAGCAACTTCGCCTGTGCGTGTGACAGCGCTGGAGGTGGATGCCGAGCGCAGCGAACGCATTCATGACACCCTGCAGCGCCTGCAGCTGCAGGAGCGTGCCAAGGTGCTGGTGGCCGATGCAGGCCAGACCGCGCAGTGGTGGCAGGCCGCCAATGGTGGTGCACAGTTTGATGCCATCTTGCTGGATGCGCCGTGTTCTGCCTCGGGCATTGTGCGCCGCCACCCCGATGTGCGCTGGCTGCGCCGTGCCAGCGATATTGACCAGCTGGCTGCCATCCAGTCGCAGCTGCTCGATGCCTTGTGGCCTTTGCTCAAGACGGGTGGACGCATGCTGTATTGCACCTGCTCCGTGTTCAAGGCCGAGGGCGAGGCGCAAATCAAAGCGTTTCTTGCACGCAACACCCAGGCACAGTTATTACCATCCCCCGGACATTTAATTCCGGGAAATGACGCGGCAGCTTCGCCTGTCACAGACAATGCTGCAGGTGACCACGACGGATTCTTCTACGCCTTGCTGCAAAAAAACGGCTGATGCTGCGCTGTCCCCCCATGGGCGACAGCGTCGTGCAGCTGCTGCATGGGCGCTGTCGCTGGGGGCATCGGCGCTGCTGGCGGCCCACGGTGCCCATGCACAGCAAGAGGCAGAGGCCCCCTTGCCTCCAGAACAAGAGGGGGATGCAGAGGCCTCTCCCACGCTTCCCTCAGTAGATAAAAGCCTGGATTGGGAGAACCTGCGCCTGCAGCGCGAAGGCGAGTCCTTGCTGCTGAGCGCGCGTTTCCAGTGGTCCTTGCCGGATCTGGTGCTGGATGCCCTGCTCAAGGGTATTCCCGTGCACTTCATTGCCGAAGCGCAGATGCTGCGCGAACGCTGGTACTGGAGTGACCAGCAGCTGCTCAGCGCAGTGCGCTACATGCGCCTGAGCTACCAGCCACTGATTCGTCGCTGGCGCCTGTACGATGGCAGCCAGCCCTTTGAAGGCCAGGGCCTGAAGCTGGCACTGTCCAGCACGTTCGAATCCCTGGCGGATGCCGTGCAAGCCATGCAGCGCATTGTGCGCTGGCGCATTGGCAGCATGACCGAGCTGCCTTCCGATGGCACTGCGCTGCTGCAGCTGCGTTTTCGTATTGATTTATCCCATTTCCCCCGTCCCTTGCAGATTGGTGCACTGGGGCGCTCAGACTGGAACCTGCTGGTCACGCGCCGGGAAACTGTGGACCTGGAAGCCTTGCAATGACGACCCCAAGTTCGCGTAAATCCATGCGCTGGGTGTTGGGCGTACTGGGCACTGTCATGTGTGCCATTGGCCTGGTGCTGCTGTTTCTGCTCATGCAGGCGACGAACAACCGTGAGCTGTATGAGCAGCACTACGCATGGCTGTTCGGCCTGAATGTGCTGGTGGCCTCCGCGCTGCTGCTGGTGCTGCTGTGGATGGCCATACGCCTGACGGTGCGCTGGCGCCAGCGCAAGTTTGGCAGCCGCCTGCTGCTCAAGCTGGCCGCCATCTTCGGGCTGGTGGGCGTGGTGCCGGGGCTGCTGATTTATCTGGTGTCCTACCAGTTTGTTTCGCGCTCGATCGAGAGCTGGTTTGACGTCAAGGTCGAAGGGGCACTGAGCGCTGGCGTGAATCTGGCCAGCGTCACGCTGGAGACCGTGGCCAATGACATGGCCAACAACACGCGCGCTGCCAGCCAGCAGCTGGCGCAGGTGCCAGATGCGGCTGCGGGCGTGGTGCTGGAGCGCATCCGCGAACAGCTCGGTGCAACCGATGTGATCCTGTGGAACGAAGTGGGCGTGGCAGTGGCCAGTGCAGGCACGTCCATGTTCGACCTCAATCCGGAGCGTCCCAGCAGCCAGCAGCTGCGCAGTCTGCGCTCGGGCCTGCGGCCACTGGCCAGCATTGAAGGGCTCGATGATGGTGGTGCTTTCGTGGGCGGTGAAGAGGGCGAACATGCTTATGTCAAGACGCTGGCACTGGTGAGCGATCCGCGGCTGATGTTGGTGAGCAAGCCACGGTTTCTGCAGGCCATCATTCCGTTGCCCAGCGCACTGGTCACCAATGCCCTGGCGGTGCAGGATGCCAACCGTGAATACCAGGAGCGTGCGCTGGCACGCCAGGGGCTGCAGCGCATGTATATCGGCACGCTCACATTGAGCCTGTTCTTGGCCGTGTTTGGTGCCGTGCTGCTGGCCGTCTTGCTGGGCAACCACCTTGCACGCCCATTGCTGGTGCTGGCACAGGGCGTGCGTGATGTGGCACGCGGAGACCTGACGCCCAAGATGGCGCTGCAAAGCCAGGATGAGCTGGGCGGGCTGACGCGCTCCTTTGCGCTGATGACGCAGCAGCTGCTTGACGCCCGTACGGCGGTGGACAAGAGCATGGCCGAGGTGAAGGCCGCGCGTACCAACCTGCAGACCATTCTGGACAACCTCACCTCGGGCGTGCTGGTGCTGGATGACCGCTGGCATGTGCTGTCGATCAACCCCGGAGCCACGCGCATTCTGCGCATGCCCATGGCGATCTATATCGGGCGCAAGCTGGAAGAAGTTCCGGGGCTGTCGGCCATGGCACAGTTGGTGCAGGAACAGTTTGAGATGTTCTTTGGGGAGCAGGGCGCCGATGTGGGGCGTGACCGCTGGCAGCAGGTGCTGGAGCTGTCGCTGGAACATCCGGAGCAGCAGAACGACAGTGGGGTGGTCACCCAGAACAAGACCACGCTGGTGGTGCGTGGCGCAGAGCTGCCACAGTCGCGCCGCCTGATTGTGTTTGACGATATTTCGGAGATCGTCTCCGCCCAGCGCTCCAAGGCATGGGCCGAAGTGGCGCGCCGCGTGGCGCATGAAATCAAGAATCCGCTGACGCCGATTCAGTTGTCTGCCGAGCGCCTGTCCATCAAGCTTGCAGACAAGCTGGAGCCGCCGGAGCAGGCGCTGCTGAACCGATCAGTGAAAACAATTGTTGATCAAGTAGCGGCAATGCTACGTTTGGTGAACGAGTTCCGCGACTATGCCCGTTTGCCTGCCGCAGAATTGCAGCCGCTGGACTTGAATGCGCTGGTGGTGGAGCTGATGCAGCTGTACGGTGAGGAAAATGCACAGGTGCCCGTGCGCGCCAAACTCGATCCCTCCGCCCCGCGCATTGCGGGAGATGCACAGCAATTGCGCCAGGTCATCCATAACCTGGTGCAAAACGCACAAGATGCGACCTTGCAGCAGGCCGAATCACTGGGTGTGACGCCACCGGCTGTGGAAATCACCATTCAGTGGGTGGAGAGCAGCAAGCGTGTGCGACTGACCGTCAGCGACAGTGGCACGGGTTTTGCGCCACACATTCTGCAGCGTGCTTTTGAGCCTTATGTGACGACCAAGGTCCGTGGAACCGGACTGGGTCTTGCCGTGGTGAAAAAGATCGCTGACGAGCACGGCGCCCGCATTGATCTGGCGAATCGCATGGATAACGGCATGGTACAAGGTGCACAAGTGTCGCTATCATTTGTCCCCGTAAGCACCGAAACACCGTGAGGGCGGTGAACCTGATACCTGAAGTACATAGGCTTTCGAATCTCATGGC
>JAEZZU010000308.1 GCA_023418355.1 Pseudomonadota bacterium
GCACCTTCAGAGCACTCCACACATAGTCAGGCGGCCCCTCTTCGCCCGCATGGGCCACGAGGTGAAAACCCAGTTCGCGGCAGCGCTCAAACACGCTCTGGAATTTCTCGGGCGGGTTGCCCAGCTCGGAGCTGTCCAGCCCGATGCCGATGAAATGCTCACGGTAGGGCAGCGCGGCTTCCAGCGTCTCAAAGGCCGCTTCCTCGCTCAGGTGGCGCAAGAAGCTCAAGATCAATACGGCACTGATGCCCCACCTGGCCTGCGCATCCTGGCAGGCACGCGACAGGCCCTGAATCACCGTGCCCATGGGCACACCGCGCTCGGTATGGGTCTGCGGGTCAAAAAAGATTTCGGTGCGCACCACATGGTCGGCCGCAGCCCGCTCCAGGTAGGCCATGGCCATGTCGTAGAAGTCCTGCTCGTGCAGCAACACGCTGGCACCGGCGTAGTAGATGTCCAGAAAGCTCTGCAGATCGGTGAAGGCATAGGCGCTGCGCAATGCCTCCACGCTGGCATAGGGCAGCGCCACGCCATTGCGCGCGGCCAGGGCAAAGATCAGCTCGGGCTCGAGCGAGCCTTCGATGTGGATGTGCAGCTCGGCCTTGGGCATGCTGCGCAGCAGCTCAGGTAGCCGGGCGGCGGGAATGTGCGAGACAGTGGCAGGAAAGTCGTAGGTCATGGCGTCAACAAGGCTCCTGAGGTGTTGCAAGCAAGTTCCTGACCAGCAGAAACCGCCTGTGCTTTCACCATAACCACAGCTGTCCTCTGCAGCCATGCGTAGAACCCGCAAACAAAAAAGGCCGCCCGCAGGCAGCCTTCTTGCATGAGCCACAGCAGGGCTTACTTGCCGGGCACCTTGCCTTCCACACCTTCGATGTAGAAGTCGATACCGGTCAGGAAAGCGTCGTCGGCCACAGCACCTTCAGCCAGGGCATCCTTGCCGTCATTGGTCTTGATGGGGCCCTTCCAGATCTGCAGCGTGCCGTTCTTCAGGCCTGCCTTGGCTTCTTCCACCTTGGCCTTCAGCTCGGCAGGTACGTCTTCCGCCACGGAGACCAGATCGATGGCACCGTCCTTCACGCCCAGCCAGCTGCCACCGGCCGTCCATGTGCCGTTGAGCACATCGTTCACCGCCTTGGAGTAGTAAGGCTGCCAGTCGATGATGGCCGAGCCCAGGTGTGCCTTGGGACCGTAGGCGGTCATGTCAGAGTCCCAGCCAAAGGCGCGCACGCCCTTTTCTTCGGCGGTCTTGAGCACGGCGGGCGAGTCGGTGTTCTGGAACAGGATGTCCACGCCGCCATTGATCAGGCTGGTCGCGGCTTCAGTTTCCTTGGGAGGGCTGAACCAGTCGTTCACCCACACCACCTTGGTCTTCACATCGGGGTTCACGGACTGTGCGCCCAGTGTGAAGGAGTTGATGTTGCGCAGCACCTCAGGAATTGGCACCGAGCCGACCACGCCCAGCACGTTGGACTTGGTCATGCCGCCAGCCAGAATACCGGCCAGGTAAGCACCTTCGTAGGTACGTGCGTCGTAGGTACGCACGTTGTCACCGTTCTTGTAGCCGGTGGCGTGTTCAAACTTCACATCCTTGAAGTCGGGGGCGAGCTTCTGGATGGTGTCCATGTAGCCAAAGGTGGTGCCGAAGATCAGCTTGTTGCCCTGGGATGCCAGGTCACGCAGCACGCGCTCGGCGTCAGGACCGGCAGGCACGCCTTCCACATAGGTAGTGACGATCTTGTCGCCAAACTCGTCCTGGATCTTCTTGCGTGCGGTGTCGTGCGCAAAGGACCAGCCGCCGTCACCCACAGGGCCTACGTAGGCAAAAGCCACCTTCAGCGGCTCAGCAGCCGCAGCAGGTGCATCAGCCACAGGCTCTGCAGCAGGTGCAGGGGCAGGTTCATCCTTTTTGCCGCAAGCCGCCAGGGCTGTTACGGTCAGCGCCGAGATGGCAGCCAGCTTGAACATGGAACGTTTGTTCAGATCGGTCATAGGTCTTCCTTCAAAGGAAATCAGGGAAAAGCAAACCACTGCAGCAATACCCGCGCCAGTTTGTGCCGTATCGCAGCAACCACTTGCGCCATGGTTGCACACTTTGGGTGCCTGAAGGCACCAGACTGACACTGCCCTGCACTGCTGCCACAAAAACTGTCGGTTGCGGTGGCCCGGTCAGGTCCACCATGGTTCACGCGGTACGGGCTGCGCACGCACCGCGTGTATACACCAGATCACATGCAGCAAAAAGGCCTCCGGATATCAGAGGCCTTTGACTGACCTGCAAGCGCGCCATGCGCCTGCAGACTGGTCATGCGTGCTTAGTTAGTGGAGCCAGGCACGTTGCCTTCAATGCCATCCACGTAGAACTTGATGCTGGTGATAAAGGGCAGATCAGCCACCTGACCTTCAGCCAGCAGTTCGTTGCCCTTGTTGTCCTTGATGGGGCCCTTCCAGATCTGGAAGGTTTCATCCTTCAGACCCTGGCGAACCTGGGCCACCTTGTCCTTGATTTCCTGAGGCACTTCTTCGCTGATCTTGAGCAGATCAATCGCGCCTTCCTTCACGCCCCACCAGAAGTTCTGGCCGTTCTCCACCTTGCCGTCCAGCGCATCCTGGGTCACCTTGATGTAGTAAGGCGACCAGTCAATCACGGCCGAGCCCAGGTGCGCCTTGGGACCGAAGGCGCTCATGTCGCCGTCCTTGCCAAAGGCATAGACGCCGCGCTCTTCGGCGGTCTTCATCACAGCAGGCGAGTTGGTGTTCTGGTAGAGCACGTCCACACCGCCGTTGATCAGGCTGGTGGCGGCTTCAGCTTCCTTGGGAGGGCTGAACCATTCGTTCACCCAGACCACCTTGGCCTTGATGTCGGGATCCACGCTCTGCGCGCCCAGCACAAAGGAGTTGATGTTGCGCACCACTTCAGGGATTGGCACGGAAGCCACCACACCAATGGTCTTGGTCTTGCTCATGCCGCCAGCCACGATACCGGCCAGGTAAGCACCTTCATAGGTCTTGGTGTCGTAAGTAGAGCTGTTGGGCGACTGCTTGTAGCCCGTGGCGTGCTGGAAGTTCACATCAGGCAGTTCAGCCGCTGCCTTTTGCACAAACTCCTGGTAGCCAAAGCTGGTGGCGAACAGCAGCTTGTTGCCCTGCGCTACCAGGTCACGCATCACACGCTCTGCGTCGGGGCCTTCGGCCACGCTCTCCACAAACGTGGTTTCCACCTTGTCGCCGAACTTGTCCTGCACTGCCTTGCGGCCCAGATCGTGCTGGTAAGTCCAGCCACCATCACCGATGGGGCTCACATACACAAAACCGATCTTCAGGGGATCAGCCTTGGCGGGGGCTTCAGCGGCTGGAGCAGCTGCAGGCGCAGGGGCAGCTTCTTCTTTCTTGCCGCAGGCGGACAAGGTAGCGATCGAGATGGCAGACAAGGCGACCATCTTCAGCACAGTGCGTTTATGCAGTTTGGACATGCGTAGTTCCTCGAAAGGGTAAAAAAAAGGCGTGCCACCTTGGCTCGCCTTGCGCTTTGCTACCCCTCGGCAGCGGGGCAGCAGCGTCTTGGGTTATGGCTCTTACGAGCCTGGATAAAAAGGCTTTCCTAAGGATGCCGGCATATTGGCGCGAATCCAGGCGGGGTTACGCGAAATCAGCACCAGGACCACGATGGTCGCAATATAGGGCAACATGCTCAGCAACTGGCTGGCGATGTGCACGCCCGTTGCCTGCAAGTGAAACTGCAGCATGGTAACGCCGCCAAACAGGTAGGCGCCCAGCAAAATGCGGGTGGGCCTCCACGTTGCAAACGTGGTCAGCGCCAGCGCAATCCAGCCGCGACCAGCCACCATGCCTTCCACCCACAGCGGGGTGTAGACGGTCGACACATAGGCACCGGCCAGACCGCACAGCGCACCTCCGGCCATGACAGCACCCAGGCGAATCATGCGCACGTTGTAGCCCAGGGCGTGGGCCGATTCAGGCGACTCACCCACGGAACGCAGAATCAGGCCAGCGCGTGTGCGGTACAGGAAGTAAACCAGCAGCGCAGCAATGATGATGGTTCCGTACACCAGCGGGTGCAGACGGAACAGTGCAGGCCCCACCACGGGCAGGTCTGCGAGGAAAGGAATGTCGTACTTGGGCGACTCGGGCAGCTTGGCCTGCACATAGTTCAGACCCGCAAAAGCCGAGAAACCGGCACCAAACAGACTCAGTGCCAGGCCGGTGGCCGACTGGTTGGTGTTGAGCCAGATCACCAGCACGCCAAAGATGGCGGCCAGCAGCGCGCCTGCGCCCATGCCCGCCAAAAAGCCCAGCCAGGTGCTGCCGGTGTGCACGGTGGTAGCAAAGCCTGCCAGTGCGGCACACAGCATCATGCCTTCTGCGCCCAGATTGATGACGCCTGCGCGTTCATTGATCAGCAGCCCCAGCGCAGCCAGCGCCAAAACCGTGCCTGCACTCAGGGTCGAGGCAAAGAGCAATGCGTATGCATCCATTACTTTGCTCCCTTCACGGCAGGCTTGCCTGCAATCCAGCGCACGCGGTACGCAATCAGGGTGTCACAGGCCAGCAGCGTAAACAGCAGCAGGCCCTGGAACACGCCAGTCAAAGACTTGGGCAGGCCCAGGCGCGACTGCGCCAGTTCACCGCCGATATAGAACATGCTCATCAAAATGGCCGAGAAGATCATGCCCACGGGGTGCAGACGCCCCACAAAGGCAACGATGATGGCCGCA
>JAEZZU010000324.1 GCA_023418355.1 Pseudomonadota bacterium
CTGCTGATCATGCACCTTGCATTGTGTAACAACACTGACAGGCCTCGCGCACCACTGGCTGCTTCATGCAGAAAACTCCCTCGCTCTGACCGTTACCCTTTTTGCAGCGCTGCTGGCGCTGGTCAGCAGCATGGTGTGGCTCAGTTACCGCAAGCACCAGTACCTGCTCTGGCTGAGTGCTGCCTTGCTGCTGGCGGCGGTGGCTACAGCGTGCAGGAGGTGCATGAAGGCAACCTGCAGGCTGCCCACGCGGGGCAGACCATGGAGCAGGCCATTGCCGAGATCGTGCAGGTCACCAGCCTGATCAGTGACATCAGCCTGGCCAGCGGTGAGCAGAGCAATGGCGTATCGCAGGTGGCCGAGGCTGTGGCACACATGGACCAGACCACGCAGAAAAATGCGGCTTCCATTGAAGAAATGGCAGGTGCGGCCGAAGCCCTGCGCCAGCAGGCGGATGAGCTGGTCAGGGCCGTGGCCGCATTCCGCCTGCAAGGGAGCGTGACAGAGCACACTGCTCCTGCAGGCCAGCCTGCTGCGCCATCGGTTGCCGCTGCGCCTTCAGCCCAGCCATCTGCCAGGGTGGAAGCGCCCAAGCTCGCGCCTTCCAAGGCACAGACAGTCACACCACCCAAGCCCGCTCTGGCGGCAGCGCAGCCCCAGCCCAGTGCTGCCAAAACGCCTGTGGCAGCCGGTGCGGAGGATGACTGGGAAACCTTCTGACCCCGTCAGCAGCGCAGTGCAGCAAGCCCGGCATGCCTGTGCATGCTGGGCTTTTTTGCAGATTTTTTGCAGATGGTTTTTGCCATTCAGAGCTTATTCCATCAGCACTGACAGCTATGGTTTTGATGGCTTGCCGCTGCAGCTTTTGTGTGCATTTGTTGCTGAGAACAGCAAGTACCTACTTAGAAGTTAACCTATGGGGTCTGCTCAGCGATGGCTTCATTCGCCATTGCCGATGACTCGATGCCCGAAGGAACCACCCGGGCCATGCACTCCATAACACTTATGAATACCAACCAACCCCTGCGAGAGTTCACCTTGCGTGGCGTACTGCTGGGGGCGCTGATCACACTGGCCTTCACGGCGGCCAATGTGTATCTGGGCCTCAAAGTCGGACTCACTTTTGCCTCTGCCATTCCCGCTGCCGTGATTTCCATGGCGCTGCTGTACCGCTTCAAGGATTCCAACATCCTCGAAAACAACATGGTGCAGACCCAGGCTTCCGCCGCAGGCACCCTGTCTTCCGTCATCTTTGTGCTGCCCGGTCTGCTGATGCTGGGCCTGTGGTCCGGTTTTCCGTTCTGGCAGACCGCGCTGATCTGTGCCGCAGGCGGCACGCTGGGTGTGCTCTACACCGTGCCGCTGCGCCGTGTCATGGTGGTGCAGTCGCCCCACCTGCCTTATCCCGAAGGGGTGGCCGCGGCCGAAGTGCTGCGCGTGGGCGATGCACAGCGCCACCACGAAGCCGGTGCCCGCAAGAGTGACGGCCTGCGCCAGCTGGGCTGGGGTACGGCGCTGGCGGCCGTGTTTGCGTTGTTCAGCAATGGTTTCCGTGTGCTGGCTGATTCGCTCAACGTATGGCTGCCTGCAGGTTCGGTAGCCTTCCGCTTTGCTGCAGGCTTTTCGCCAGCGCTGCTGGCCGCTGGCTATCTCATGGGCGCTGCCGCTGGCGTGGCCGTGCTGCTGGGCGTGGTGCTGTGCTGGGGTGTGGTCGTGCCCTGGCTGGTGGCGCACGCCACCCCTGAAGCAGGGGTGGCGGTGGAAGCCCTGTCCACCCAGCTGTGGGCCAGCAAGGCCCGTTTTCTGGGTGCTGGCGTGATTGGTATTGCGGCCCTGTGGACCGTGCTGACCCTGATGCGCCCCATCATCCAGGCCATCCGCAAGCAGCCAGCCAAGGCCAATGACCGCAGCACCGAGCGTGACGAGCGCGACCGTGACATGCCCCGCAGCTGGATGCTCATCATCGGCGCGGTGGCGCTGGGCGTGCTGTTCCTGGTCGTAGACCACTTCATCACCCTGCATATGCCTGAGCTTTCGGGCGGCGCAGCGGCTGCGCTGGCTGCACTGTGCGTGCTGTTTGCCGCAGTCTTTGGCTTTCTGGTGGCAGCCGCCTGCGGCTATATGGCGGGTCTGGTGGGCTCTTCGGCCAGCCCTATTTCGGGCATTGGCATCATCGCCACCATTCTGATGGGCCTGTCCCTGCTGGCGCTGCATGCACTGGTGCCTGCGTTTGCAGCCAGCGTGGCTGGTCAGATGGGCATTGGCCTGGTGCTGTTCATGGTCTCGTCCGTGCTGGCCATGGCAGCCATTTCCAACGACAACCTGCAGGATCTGAAGACCGGCTACCTGGTCGGCGCCACACCCTGGCGCCAGCAGGTGGTGCTCATCATCGGCTGTCTGGTCGGTGCACTGGTGATTCCTCCGGTGCTGGAGCTGCTCTACAACGCCTACGGCTTTGCCGGTGCACTGCCTCGTGAAGGCATGGATGCCTCGCAGGCGCTGGCCGCGCCACAGGCAACCTTGATGACGCAGATTGCCAACGGCATCTTCAAGAGCAATCTGGACTGGAACATGCTGGGTCTGGGCGTGGCCGTGGGCGTGGTGGCCATCGTGGCCGATGTGCTGCTGCGCAAGCGCGGCACGGGCGCACTGCCTCCGCTGGCTGTTGGTCTGGGCATCTACCTGCCCCCCACCATCGGCATGACGCTGGTGCTGGGCGCCCTGCTGGGCTGGCTGATTCAGCGTGCCATCCGCCGCTATGGCGAGCGCAATGGCAAGGACTGGGTGGCTGGCGCAGAAGAGCGTGGCTTGCTGCTGGCTTCGGGTCTGATCGTGGGCGAGAGCCTGATGGGCCTGGCACTGGCCGCCGTGATTGGCTTTAGCGGCAGCGATGCACCGCTGGCGCTGGTGGGGCATGACTTTGCACCGGCCATGTGGCTGGGGCTGGTGGCGTTTGCGGCGCTGTTTGCCTTCTTCTACAAGCGCGTGTTGCGTTCCTGAACCATGCATGCACACGGCGTTGGATAACGCCGTGCAGATGCGAGGGCTGCACCATGGTGCAGCCCTTTTTTATGCACGTGCCTGCTATGCGCGCGCCTGCTGCGGAGCGCGCTGCGCTGGCAGCGTGGCTTCGTAGTGCAGCACATCCAGCCACTGGCGGTGCAGCTGCGGCTGCGTGGTGGCATGGCCGTGGGGGTGAAAACTGTTTTTCAGCAGCACCTGCACCGCCGCCTTGTTCTGTGGGCGCACGGGTGCTGTCAGCCTTTGCAGATGGTGCGCATGAAAAGCTTTTTGCATCACCACGGCGACGGCTTCGGTCGCCAGACCATGGCCATCGTAGCCGGGGGCAATGCGGTAGCTCAGCGTGGCTTGTGCTGCCGGGGTGCGCTGCACATGCGTCAGGCTGATGCGGCCTGCCAGCACACCGTCGCACCAGATCAGGTAATGCCATGCCAGCCCGGCCGCCTGCTGCTGCAAGGCTGCCTGCAGGGTCTGGGCAAAACCTTCGGGTGTGTAGAAGGACTCCGGTCGCGGGTCCATCCAGCGTTCAAACGCATCGCGGTGCTGGGTTTCAAAGGCCAGCAAAGTGGCAGCATCCGCAGCTTGCAGCAAAGTCAGCTCCATGGCGGCCCTTTCTTCCAGACAACGCACAAAGCGCCATTGTGGCAGTCCAGCTGCTGGTACTGCGTAGGGAAGATGGCCGCCGTGCAGCGGGAAGCCTCTGGCACATCACAAGTCTTACGTCTGGGCACACATGCTGCAGACGGCGCCTGCTTACACTGCGGCCATCTGATGATGGAGAACTGCATGCGACGAGTTTTGCTATTGGGTGCGCTGGCTGCCTTGCTGGGCGGCTGCGTGCTGCCACCACCCCACGGCGGCCACGGACATGGTCACGGTGGGCCAGGCCATGGTGCCCATCCCCCGGGTGGTCATGGTGGTGGGCACGGAGGTCATGGACCCAGAGGCCCCGGCGGGCGTCGTTAAGGCCCAGCACCCCAGCTTTTACGCTGGGGTTTTTTTATGTCTGTCTGATGTCCCCATATGTCCGTTTGCACTGCACTGCTGGAATTTCTAGCTATGATTTTTGAATCAATCCAGCAGCCCAGACTGCGTCATCCCTAAGGTGTTTCATGGCAGAAATCCAGCTGTCTCCGGCCTCCATGTCTTCTTTGTCTTCTCCGCTGCAGGAAGTGGCGGCGCGCTGCATTGCCGTGGGGCCAGCGGCCTGCCGGGCCATGGGTGCATGGCAGACGGCGCATTGCCTGGTCAGCACAGAACCCGGCCAGCCCAGCCTGCCGGGACATACCTGGCTGGCGCTGGATGCCGTGGATGACAGCAGCGCAGCGCTGCAGGACAGCGCCGATGCTGTTGCAGACAAGGTGCTGGCCTGGCTGCGCACCAGCCGCAGCGAATGCACAGGGCTGGTGGTCGACACCTCCACGCGCGCTGCGCGCACCACCAGCCTGACCCTGGCACGCCGCCTGCAGGCCGCAGGCATTGATGTGCTGGCCGTGGTGCTCTCGGCACGCCTGCAGCAGGGGGCCGAAGTCATTCAGCAGTCCCTGCATGCCCATGCGCAGCTGCATGAACTGTGCAACGCCAGCATGCTGATTGACGGTGCACGCTTTGCGCCACTGGACGACCCAGCCCCTTATGTGCAGCACGTGTGCGATACCCTGCTGCAGGCCGTCAACGAATATGGCTACGTCAATGTGGATGTGCAGGACATCTTTGGCGTGCTGTGCGGCCGCAACTCCCACATGGCCTATGCCGTGGTGCAGCGCGGCCCACGGCTGGCGCAGGACATGCTGGATCAGCTCCTCCAGGGCCGCCTGATGACTGCGGCCGAGCTGCGCTGTGCACGTTCCGCGCTGGTGCTGGTGGACGCTGCACGCGGGCAGCTCAAGCTCAGCGAAGCGCGTGAAATCATGCAGACCATCAGCAGCATGATGCTGCCGGATGTGCACTTCATCTACGGCAGCGGCTACTCCCAGCGCCCGGAAGGTGAACTGGGTGTGAGCCTGCTGATTTCGTATTGATATTTGAGATAAAAAATAGCTGCCAGCGCAGTACAGACAAGCGCTGGCAGCTATTTTTTTGAATGAGCGGGTCTTAGCGCACCTGCTGCGCTGCAAAGTGCACCTTGGGGTGCACATAGCTTTCCTGGGCCTGCACCAGCTGCAGCTCGCGCTGGCCGCTTTCGTGGGTGCGGGTCAGCAGCTCAAACATGCTGGCCTTGGTGCGCTCCAGCGCCTGCTTGGCAGAGCCGTTTTCGCCAAAGTGCTGGCTGTAGTGAGCGGTGAACAGTGCCGCCGTCACGTCGCCCGAGCCATTGGCCTTGAAGGGCAGGTGGGGGGTGGAAACCAGCCATGCGCCGTTGGCGTCTGCGGCCAGCATTTCAATGGTGCCGGGCGCTGCATCGGGGCGGAACACGCTGG